>CAZDYS010000825.1:0-1823 GCA_964509445.1 uncultured Planctomycetaceae bacterium | reverse complement strand
CAGCCCGGGCAGCTCCTCGCGCTGCGGCCGCTGCAGCCAGTGCACGCGGTCGGCGACGCCGAGTCGGCGCGCCTGGGCCTCGAGCGCCGGCGCCGCGGCCCCGCGTCCGCACAGCACCAGGTTCCAGTCGTCCCGCTGCCCCACGGTGCGCGAGAAGGCGGTGATCAGACGGTCGACCCCGCGGCTCTTCTCGAGCCGCCCGACGTAGAGCAGGATCCGGCCGCGGATCCGGTGCTGCGCGACGAGCCGGCTGGTCAGCCCCGGGCGGAACTCGTTCGTGTCCACGCCGTAGGGGATCACGTGGACGAGGGACTCCTCGAAGCCGTCCTCGAGCGCGTGGGCGCGGGAGACCGCGTCCAGGGCGACGATCGCGCCGGCCGTGCGCCGCACGAACGGACCCCACAGGAACTCGCCGATGCGCCGCAGCACGCGCTCTCCCCAGGGACCGCCGTTCGGGAGCGCCGGCTCGACCAGGACGAGCGCCGCGCCGAGCTTGCGCGCCATGCGCGTGGCACGAAACGCCGCCGGGGACAGCGCGTCGTAGGCCAGGAGCACGTCCGGCTGGAACTGCTCGAGCTTGGTCCACCCGGGTCCCTCGGTCCCCGCACCCGCCCCGCCGTCACCGCTGAGCCGCGGGTCCGCCGGTTCGCTCGAGCGCGGGATGAGGCCCGGCGGTGCCCAGAACCCGCGCACGCTGTGCCCGCGACCGAGGAACTCCGCCGCGAGCTTGGGGGCGTGGTCCCCCCACTTCACCCGGCGGTGGAGGGCGCTCCCGAGCGACACCGACAGCGGGTCGAGGAGCAGCGCGATGCGGAAGGACTCGGCCAAGGGGGGACGGCGCGCTGGAGCGCGCGGAGGGAAACGGTTGCTCGGAGGCGGTCCCAGCAGGAACCGACTTCGTTCGATGTTTCGGTTCCGCGAGGATCGCATCTTGATCGCTCAAGTGCAGTCCGGGTGTGTCGAAACCCTGCCTGTCGGATCGAGCTCCACCCCCTCAGCGGGAGCTCTCCCCCGGCCTACCCCCCTTCCGACCCCAACGCCCCAGCGCCTGATGTTCGACTCCCCCAACAGCCCCTTCGCTCCCCTGCCCGGCACCACGCCCGCTCCGCGCGGCCTGTTCGTGGATCGCTGGGGGACGCTCCTGGTCACCCCGGAACGGGGCTACGCACGCACCCCCGACGAGGTGCAGTTCGTTCCGGGAGCCCTGGACGCGCTCTTCCGCGCGGTGCGGGCCGGCTGGCGGATCTACCTGGTGGGCAACGAGGACGCCGTGGCCTACGGCGACGTCACGGAGCAGGAGTGGCGCGCGATCGACGCGCGGATCCAGGAGGAGCTGGCCGGCGCCGGCGTGTCCGTCGCGCGGGACTACACCTGCACGACGCGTCCGGACGGCGTCCCCGGCCAGTCCGCCGACTCGGTCTACCTCCTGCCGAACACGGGCTCCTTCTACCACGCCTCCCACGAGGACGGGATCGAGCTCGAGAAGAGCTGGGTCATCGGGGACAGCACGCTCGAGATCGTCGCCGGCTGGCGCGCGGGCGTCCGCCAGGCGGCCGTGCGCACCGGCCAGTCGCTCGGAGACCGGACCTTCGAGGTCGATCCGGAGCTCCAGCTCGACGACCTCGTCTCCGTCGTCGACGTCCTGCTCGAGCGCACCGCGCTGAGCGCCTGAGACGACTCTCTCGACCCCCGGCCCCTGCGGGGTCGTTCGCCCCCTCGCGGAACGCAGCAGCGGTCCGCGGGGGGTCTTTCTTGTTCGGGGGGCCAGAGTCGACGTGCGCCCCCGGCGGAGGGGTTCCGGCGCATCCGCGCGCTGTCCGACT
>CAZDYS010000824.1:0-1833 GCA_964509445.1 uncultured Planctomycetaceae bacterium | reverse complement strand
GGGGCGAGCGGCGCGTCGTGTCCTCCTCCCGGCAGGCCGTGCCGCCGGATCGGGGCGCTCCCGCAGATCGAGGGGCGGAAGCGGCTTCTCGACCGCTTCAGGGCCGTTTCCGGCGTCGATGGAGGCCCGTGGCGACCGGGACGCCCTCCGGGGCTACCCCCCGCGCGTGTGCATCTCGAGGTGCGGATCCACGCGCAGCGCGTCCACCTCGAGCGGGCGGCGCTCGGCCTCCTCCAGGCGCTGCTCCGCTCCTCGGTCGTCCCGCGTGCTCCAGGCACCGGCGATGTGCTCCGCCAGCTCGGTCCGCGTGGCGCCCGCCCGCAGCGGCCGCGCGAGGTCCACGCCCTCGGTCGCGTAGAGACAGAGGAAGAAGCGCCCGTCCGCCGTCAGCCGGGCCCGGTCGCAGGCGGAGCAGAACGGTCGCGTGGTCGAGGCGATGATGCCGAAGCGGGTGCCGTCCGGCAGCCGGAAGCGGCGTGCCGGGGCGCTGGGCGCCGTGGGCTCGCTCTCGATGGGGCCGTAGTGGGCTTCCAGGCGCTCGAGCATCTCGTCCCGCGAGACGACCTCGCCCGGGTCCCAGCGCGTCGCGCCGCCCACGTCCATGTATTCGATGAAGCGGACCTCGAGCTCCTTCTCCCGGCCGAGCTCGAGCAGCGGGACCAGCTCGTCGTCGTTCACGCCGCGCATCACCACGGTGTTGAGCTTCGTGTCGCGGAAGCCCGCCGCGTGGGCCGCGTCGATCCCCTCCAGCACGCTGGCGAGCTCGTCCCGTCGCGTCAACCGACGGAAGCGCTCCGGGTCGAGCGTGTCGAGGCTCACGGTGATGCGGTCGAGCCCCGCGCTGCGCAGCGGCTCCGCCAGGGGAGCCAGGGTGGCGGCGTTCGTCGTCATCGCGAGGTCCCGGATCCCGTCCTTGGCGGCGATCCGGCGCACGAGCTCGCACAGGTCGCGTCGCAGGAGCGGCTCGCCGCCGGTCAGGCGCACCTTGTCGACCCCGAGCACGAGGAACGCGTCCAGCAGCGTCGAGATCTCCTCGTACCGGAGGATGTGCTGCTTCTCGAGCCACACGTAGTTCTCCTCCGGCATGCAGTAGGAGCACCGCAGGTTGCAGCGGTCCGTCAGGGAGATCCGCAGGCTGCGCAGCGCTCGTCCGGCCGTGTCGAGGATCGGGAGGGACATCGAACCCACCAGTATGCCAGGTCCCGGGAGCCCTCCGGGACTAGTTGCGCGCCTCGCGGAGCTCGCTGAGCTCCCGGGCGAGAGCTTCGGCCTCCTGGTCGCGCCCCTCGCGCCGGAGCACGCCGATCAGCTGGCGCAGGAGCCGCGGGCGGCCCGGGGAGAGCTCGTGGGACCGCAGGAGCTCCTCGATCCCCTCGTCCGTGCGTCCGGTGTCGACCAGCACGGCGCCGAGCCGCGCGTGGGCCGCGGGCTGGGGCGTCACGGCGAACTCGATCAGCTCCCGCAGCACCGGCTCCGCCTCGGCCAGCCGCTGCTGCGCCATCAGGCAGTTCGCGAGCAGGTCCAGCACGAACGGGTTGCGCGGATTGACGGCCCGAACCTCCTGGAGCACCGGGACCGCCTCCGCGAAGCGCCCCTCCTGGGTCATCGCGAGCGCATCGATCGAGCGCTCGTAGTGGGGGATCATCGCGGTGGGGCTCGGCAGCTCGTGCTGGCCCAGCGGGTGGGGCAGGTCGCCCTGCACGGCGCCGCCCGCGATGTAGCCCAGCCCCCGCAGGCTGGCCAGGAGGTCCTGGTCCGAGGCCACGGCGTCGGCGCGCTCGAGCCGCGGTCGATCCGCCAGCTCCGCGATCGCGCGCTGGTAGCGGCGCAGCT
>CAZDYS010000823.1:0-1833 GCA_964509445.1 uncultured Planctomycetaceae bacterium | reverse complement strand
CGGCCCGGCTCCGCAACCGCGGCGTTTCCCGTCCGTCCTCCCCGTGGTGGGTGGGGGGTCGGGATGGAAGGCGAACGCGTGCGCGAAGCCCGGTTCCTCGGTCGAATCCCGCGACGGCCGTGCGCGCACGAAAAAAGCGCGCCGCGGATCGCTCCGCGGCGCGCTTCTCGTGCGGCACCTTCGCCGGTCGAGCTCAGGTCACTTGTACTCGCCGACGAACGTGATCTTCTCGAAGTTCGCGGCCACCGCCGCGTCGAGCACCGGGACCATGTCGCCGTAGACCGTGCCCTTGCGGCAGTCGATGGTCGTCGGCGCCTCCGGGTCCTTGCGGTACAGGTCCTTCAGCCAGCGCGCGAGCTCGTCGACCTTCTTCGTGCGGCGCGGACCGATCTGGTAGACGGGCTCGCGACCGACGAACTCGAAGCGACGGTCCGTCTCGCCCTGCCAGGCCGCTCCCTTGTTCGGGTCCGCGGCGTAGACCTTGGAGCCCGTCTTGCCGGAGGGGATCGAGATGATGATCTCCACCTTCTCCTTGGGCTCGGCGGGGGTCGAGTTCACGCCGACGTCCTTGGGCAGGTAGGCCATCAGCTTGCCCTCGAGGACTTTGAACTTCAGCGTGAGCAGGAAGAAGATCAGCAGCAGGAAGGTGACGTCGATCATCGGCGTCATCTCCATGTTGATCTCTTCCTCGACGATGTCGGAGAGGACGGACATGGCTCAGTCTCCCTGCGCCTCTTCGCGCTGCTTGCGGTTCTCTTCGGTCTCGGCCGCGGCCAGCTCGAGCTTCCAGATCTGGATGCCCTGCTTGCCGCAGATCGCCATGATGCGCTGGATGTGCTTGAACTCGGTGTTCTCGTCCGCGCGGATCATCAGCGGGTTGTCGGGCAGCTCGACGCCGACCTCCGGGTCCATCTTCTTGGGCATCCGGTTCGCCTGATCGACGAGGAAGCGCTCGAGCCGCGTCAGGTCGTCCCCGTCCGTCTCCGGGTTGTGGTACTCCTGCTTCTTCACGACCATCCGCCCGCTCTGGGGGATGTTGATGATCGGGCGCACGACCTTGGGGTCGGGCTTGTCCTCGATCGCGGCCGTCGCCATGGGGAGCTGGAGGTCCTCCAGGTCCTGCTGGGTCAGGTCGGTGATGATCATGAAGAAGATGATCAGCAAGAACACGACGTCGATCATCGGCGTCATGTTCATCTCCATCTCGACGTTCGCGTCGTGCTTGTTGATGTTCATGGTGGAGAGTGGCTGAGCGGTGGAAGGCGTCCCCTGCGGTAGAGCTACTCGTTCCTGCCGGGCCGGTCACGGCCCTTCGGCTCGATTCCCCGCGCAGGCGGCGGGGAACCGGGCCGACGGAGCGCCTAGGCGCTCTCCGGGCGGAAGCGCTCGAACAGGTCCTCGACGATCGCGCCGACCTCGATCACGGAACGAACCAGGTTGTTCCGCATGTAGGCGAAGATCGCGGTGGTCGGGATGGCGACCACGAGACCGAACAGCGTCGTCAGGAGCGCCTGGGAGATACCGCTCGCCAGCTCGGCCGGGTTGGCGTTACCGCCACTGGTCGCGATCGTGTTGAACGCGAGCACCATTCCGGACACCGTGCCGAGCAGACCCATCATGGGCGCCACGTTGGAGATCAGGGAGAGCCAGCCGATCTTCTGGTGCAGCTTGACCGACTCCTCGTCGCCCATCTCCTCGATCGACTTCTCGATGACCTCGAAGCTGTGGCCGATCTTCGCGATGCCGGCGCCGGCGACGCGGGTGAGGAAGGTCGGCTCGTTCTCGCAGAGCTCCATCGCCTCCTGGAACTGCTCCTCGTCGAACAGCGCCTGG
>CAZDYS010000822.1:0-1835 GCA_964509445.1 uncultured Planctomycetaceae bacterium | reverse complement strand
CGGGGATGACGAAGAACAACATCTCCTGGCCCTTCACCAGGTTCCACTGGAAGGCGCTCAGGTAGCTGCCGCGTCGTTCCTCCAGCTCCGCGTCGAGCGCCTCAGCAGAGGGAGCGAAGTCCGCTGCGAACGAAGTCCACTGCTCGGCCAACTCCTCGGGATCCGGGCCGTTGGCTGATCGGGTGGAACCCGTCGCTGCGGACCCGTCGCCCGCGGAAGCCCCGTCGTCGACCGAGGAAGACGCCGGTTCCGCGCTCTGTGCCGCCGCAACCTGATCTGCGGCGTCTTTCGCGAAACTGAGCCCGAAGGCCATCAGGAGATGGAGTCCGGACATCAGCACCAACAGCACGCACGCCATGGCCAGGAGGTAGCGGGCCCGGAAGTTGCGAACCCAATAGAGCAGCGCGCCGGCCAGCGCGTAAGTCACCAGGATGTCCCCGGACCAAAGCAACAAGAAGACGTCTACCAGGCCAAAGATCAGCAGCCAGAATGTCCGCTTGTAGTGCAACCAACCGCTCTTTGCGCGTGCGCCGGTGGCGAAGAGCACCACTCCCGCTCCGAAGAGCATGGAGAACAGCGCCCGCATTGCTCCCTCCGCAAACAGTTCGATGCCGGCCCAGGTCCAGACATCGAGCTGATCGCCCACTGCGAGGTCTACGGCCGGATTCGAGTAAGAAGCGAACGGCAGCGCGAAGGCGATGATGTTGAGCAGGAGGATTCCCAGCAGCGCAAAGCCCCGCAGGACATCCAACGATTGAATGCGTTCGGACTCGGCGACGGGGCGACGGGGTTCCATTGGTATCTCCAACGAACGGGCTGGATTCAAGTGGCCGGACTGTAGGGACAAGAACAGGGGACTTGGCACTGGGCGCCGGAAGCGGTTGCGAGCATGCCTACGGACGAGGGACCCTCCAGGTTCCGCGTTCGATCCGAACGATCACTCGACCAGTTGGTCCAACCAGTCCGCCTCGCGCATGCGCTGGCGGACCCTGCGGACGTGGCTCCGGTATGCCCGTGAATCCGAACCAGGGTACCAGCGGGACGACGGAAGCGCTGCCGCCAGTTGTGCCGCCTCGTCGCCGGTGAGGGACGCCGGGGATGTCCCGAAGAACTTCGTTGCCGCGGCTTGGGCTCCATAAACCCCAGGACCGAATTCGACCACGTTGACGTAGATGTCGAGGATTCGTCTCTTGCTGAGGTGACGCTCCAGCGATCTCGTGTAGAGCGCCTCGCGGACCTTGCGCAGTGGGCTCCGTGACGGAGACAACCAGAGGTTCTTCGCGAGCTGCTGGGTGATGGTCGACGCGCCGCGGACCCGACCGCCCTCCAGTGCCTCCCGGATCGCGACTTCGATCTCATGCTGGTCGAACCCGCGGTGCGAGAAGAAGGACATGTCCTCCGCTGCGACCACCGCCTTACGAAGATGAGGTGAGACACGCGAACCCGCGACCCAGGACCAGGCGACCTGCCGTTTCTCGGAGGCAGCGTCGATGAAGGCCGTGGATCGCGGGGCTGACTCAGCGAGGGCAGCGACGTCGGGATAGGTGATCCAAAGCAAGATCGTGGCGAATACAAGGCCGAGAAGACCGGCCACCAGGCAGCCGAAGCCGACCTGCCGGACTCGAGGCCGCCTAACCCCTTGCTCACCGCGCTTGACGGCGTCTCCTCCGGTCTCAGGACTCACGCACTCCTCACGGATGCACCGCTCCTCCCAGCCCGCTTGGTCCGCCAGGCCCGGTCCCGTGGCGGCTCCGGTGTCTCCTCGGTCGCCCGCGGAAGCGGCCCGCCCACCCTCGGCCTCGGAATTCAAGACCCAAACTGCCCCTCGGGCTCAG
>CAZDYS010000821.1:0-1839 GCA_964509445.1 uncultured Planctomycetaceae bacterium | reverse complement strand
CCCCCTACTTCCGCAGGATGCTCTCCATCTTCTTCCCGCGCCCGAGCTCGTCGACGAGCTTGTCCATGTAGCGCGCCTTCTGCGTCAACGGGTTCTCGATGTCCTCGACCCGGATGCCGCAGACGACGC
The DNA here is from genome assembly GCA_964509445.1 of uncultured Planctomycetaceae bacterium. Classification (GTDB taxonomy): domain Bacteria; phylum Planctomycetota; class UBA1135; order UBA1135; genus CAZDYS01. The sequence continues at coordinate 1,710 of CAZDYS010000821.1, read as the reverse complement.
CGGTGATCAACGAGCAGTTCTCGTGCATCTCGGCGCCGGCGAAGAACTCCTCGATCGTCGAGCCGTTCTTCAGGTGCTTCTTGATCTGCGCCTTCGTGTAGCCGGTGAGCCACGAGATGACCTTCAAGAGGTCCTCCTCGGTCCGGCCCTTCTTCTCCACCTTCGTGACGTAGTGCGGATAGAAGGAGGCGAAGACCATCTCCGCGATGCGTTCGTCAGTGGACTTGGGAGGCATGGGGACTGTCGTCTGGAGTCGGGGGGGAGGCGCGAGCGAGCGCGCGTCGGACCCTTATGCTCCGGCGCCTCGCGCGGATCGTCAAGGCGTGCGGGAAGGCCGGCGGACTAGTCCGCCGAGGCCGCGCTCGCGCGAAGGCCGAGCAACCGACTCGGCAACTCCTCCACGCCGGCGCAGCCGAGCTGCTCCAGCACCTGCTGCAGCTGTGCGCGGACGAGCGCCGCGGTGTGCCGGCCGCCCGCGCTCCCCAGCGCGCCCACGCCGTACATGAAGGCGCGACCCATCCAGGTGAACCGTGCGCCGCAGGCGAGCGCGCGCGCGACGTCCGGTCCGGAACGAACGCCTCCGTCCATCATGATCGTGATGCGGCTCCCGAAGGACTCCGCGAGCGCCTGGGTTGGCACGATCGTCGACTGCCCGGCGTCGAGCTGACGGCCACCGTGGTTCGAGACGATCAGTCCGTCCACGCCCAGGTCGACCGCCTGCTGGGCGTCCGGCTGGCTCACGATGCCCTTGACCACGAGACGTCCCTTCCAGCGGTCCCGGATCGCCGCGATGCGGTCGCGGTCGAGTCGGCCCGAGAAGGTCTCGTTCATGAAGGCGCCGAGCGCGTTCAGGTCGAGCCCCTTCGGCATGTAGCGCTCCAGGCTCGCGAACCTCGGCGTGCCCGCGCGCAGCGTGGCCAGCGCCCAGCGCGGCCGCATCGCGATCTGCAGGAAGTTCCGGAGGTTCATCCGCGGCGGCATGGAGAGTCCGTTGCGGATGTCGCGCGGGCGGAACCCGAAGCTCGGAACGTCCGCCAGGAGAACGAGCGTCTTGCAGCCGGCGGCCTCGGCGCGGTCGAGCAGGTCGTCCCGCATCTCGGTCCGCGCCGGGTGGTACAGCTGGAACCAGAAGCGCCCCTCGGTGATCTCCGCGACCTCCTCGATGCTGCTCGTCGAGACCGTGCTGAGCATGAACGGGATCCCGGCATCGTGCGCGGCGCGCGCGAGGATCCCCCCCGCATCCGGCCAGATCAGCCCCTGCAGCCCGATGGGCGCGATGCCGAACGGCGCGCTGTAGGTCTCCCCGAACAGCTCGGTCGTCGTCTGCGGCTCGGGGTCCGTGACGACGTAGTGCGGCTCGAGCTCGACGCGCTGGAGATCGGAGCGGTTGCGGTCGAGGTTCACGTCCTCGTTGCAGCCACCGTCGAGGTACTCGAACGCGAAGCGCGGAACGCGCCGACGCGCGAGCTCCCGCAGGTCCTCGTTCGAGGGATAGCGACGATCGAAGGCGAGAGGCTGGGTCACGGGTTCGGGCTGGGGGTCGATCGCGAGGCCACCGGAGAGGCCGCGCCAATCCTGCGCTTGGACGGCGAACCTACCGGCTCCCCCGCTCGGACGCCATGCGCTCCAGGCGCAGGCTGTGGCCCGGCCTTCGCCCTCACTCCCCCACCCGCCCCGCCAGCCCCCAGACGGAGTCCCCGGGGATCAACC
>CAZDYS010000820.1:0-1842 GCA_964509445.1 uncultured Planctomycetaceae bacterium | reverse complement strand
CGCGAGGCGCTACGGACCAGGAGGCCCCGCGTTGGCCCCGGGATCGCCGGGGTCGCGGCCCCAGGCCCCGCGCGCGCGCCCGGCGTCCTCGACCGCGTCCTCCAGGGCCCGGTCGAGGCGTGCTGCGATCGTGGGCCAGGAAAAACGATCCGTGTGGGCCACCAGGGCCAGGCGCTCCTCCGCCCGCTCTCCCGACCGGGTGGCCTCCAGCGCGCTGGCGAGGGCTCCCGCCAGGTCGCCGCCGCGAGGGACCAGGAACCAGCCGCGGGCGCTCTCCGAGAGCTCCTCGGGGAAGAGCTCCGGGTAGGCCAGGTCGTCCGGCACGACCGGGTGCAGCCCGGTGCGCAGGGCCTCGAGGGTCGAGAGTCCGAAGAACTCGTGGCGCGCGGTCGAGACGAAGACGTGGGAGCTCTCGAGAGCGCGGCGGTAGGCGGCGGGGTCCTCGACGAACCGGTCCTCGACGATGCGGTCCCTCAGACGCTCGTGCAGCCGCGCGTGGGCGGGCGGTCGTTCTCGGAAGCGTTGCCCGAGCACGCGCACGCGGAAGGAGACGTCGCGGCGCGCGAGCTCCTCCAGCGCGTCCACGAACGCGTCCGGGTCCTTGTCGTACTCCCAGCGGTGGGTCCACAGCACGACCGGGGGCTCGTCCCCACAGGACCGCGGCTCCCCGCGCGGCAGGGCCGTGCCGAGCGGGAGCACCTCGGACCGCTCGCGCGCACGCGCGATCCACGCAGCCGGGTCGACGTCCGGCGCGTGCCGCAGGAGCGCGGTCAGCGCGTCGAACAGCGAGCGTCGGTGGTAGTCCGAGTTGAACAGCACGCGACCCGCGACCAGCATGCCGTGCAGGTGCTGCAGCCCGAAGTGGTGGTCGACGCGTTCGCCCGGCTGCAGCGGGTAGGTGAGCTGGTTCTCGTGGAAGTAGAGCACGGAGGGGAGCCGCCCGTGCTCGGGCGCGAGGTGCGCCACCAGCTCCGCGAGGTCCACGTAGTCGGAGGCGAAGAGCGCGTCGAAGCGCTCGCCCTGGAGCACCTCCGCGAAGTGCAGCGAGGCCGTGCGCATGCGCCACTTCCAGGCGCGCGCGGGCAGCGTGAACAGCTCGATCGCGTGGCGCGAGTGCGCGCGCCAGCCCTCCAGGAACGCGAGGTGCGAGAGCGCGGCGTAGGGTTCGAGCGCGGCGATGCGGAGACGCCTCACGTGTCCTCCCCGAAGAGCGACCCCTGGACCTCGCGCGGGCCCTCGTCGATGGGCAGGCTCCGGAGCGGCTCCTCGGCGTCGCCGATCTCGATCCCGAGCCGCTGCGCGTGGACCTCGAACAGGCGCCGCACGAGCTGCCAGCGTGCTCCGGTGCCGGTCAGCCGCGTCCCGAAGGCGGCGGGCCGGGCCTGCCCCGCCCGCATCTCCTCGAGCGCGTGGCGGATCTTCTGCTCGCGGTCCGGAAAGGCCTCGGCGACGCGCTCCTCGAAGACCGGGCGCACCTCGCGCGGCAGCCGGAGCAGCGTCAGGAAGGCCCTGCGCGCGCCCGCCTCCCGCGCGCGTTCGAGCAGGCCGGGAACGTCCTGGTCGCTCAGTCCGGGAATCACGGGCGCGATCGCGATCCCGGTCTCGAGTCCGGCCTCGGACAGGGCGCGCAGCGTCTCGAAGCGCTTGTCGGGGGTAGGGGCCCCGGGCTCGATCGCGCGGCACGTGCGCGCGTCGAGGAACGGGATGCTCAGGAACACCTTGGCCCGCGCGCGCTCGTGCAGCGCGACCAGGAGGTCGAGGTCGCGCTGCACCAGCGCGGACTTCGTCAGCACGGCGACGGGGTTGCGTCGGGCGAGGCACACCGAGAGGCAGCCTCGCGTG
>CAZDYS010000819.1:0-1842 GCA_964509445.1 uncultured Planctomycetaceae bacterium | reverse complement strand
CTCCCGACGCGTCTGCGTCGCGCAGTTGTAGTGGTAGAGCGTACGGCCGGTGGAGAGCACGAGGCCGTAGTCCTCGTCCGGCAGCTCCTCCGAGGGGCGGTAGTCGACCGCCTGGAACAGGCCCTTGCCGCGCAGCACACCCTCTTCGTGCAGGAAGCTCGTGCCCGGGTGCTCCGGCGTCGGGCAGGGCCACTGCAGGCCGGTCTTCTCGAGCTCGACGGTCTCCTCCAGCCGCGCGTGGCTGATGCCGGAGAACTTGTCCGCGTCGCGCGCGAGCTCGTCGTAGACCTCGGCCGGGTTCTCGTAGCGCCAGTCCGCGCCGCAGGCGTTCGCGAGGTGGACCAGGATCTCCCAGTCCGCGCGCGCCTCGCCGGGCGGCTCGACGGCCTTGCGCACGCGCTGCACGCGGCGCTCGGAGTTCGTGAACACGCCCTCCTTCTCGGCGAACACCGCCGCCGGGAAGATCACGTCCGCGAAGCGCGCGGTCTCGTTCAGGAACACGTCCTGGAGCACGAGGAACTCGTTGTCGTTCAGGCGTTCCTCGAGCGCGAGGCAGTTCGGCTCGGAGAGCACGATGTCCTCGCCCATGCAGAACAGCCCGCGGATCTCGGTCCCCACCGCCTTCATCATGACGTTGAGGTTCATCCCGGGATCCGGCGAGAGCTTCACGCCCCAGGAGCGCTCGTACTTCTCGCGCACCGCGTCGTCGTCGACGCGCTGGTAGCCGGGATAGAAGATCGGCGTCGCGCCCGCGTCGTTCGCGCCCTGGACGTTGTTCTGCCCGCGCAGCGGGTTCATGCCCGCCGACGGCTTGCCGAGGTGCCCGGTCATCAGGACCAGGTTCGCGAGCGCGTACACGTTGTCCGTGCCGTGCGAGTGCTCGGTGATGCCGAGGGTGTAGTAGATGCCCGCCTTCTCGGTCGTCGCGTACTTGCGCGCGGTCCAGCGGATGTCCTCGGCCGGGATCCCTGTGACCTTCTCGGCCTCCTCGGGCGTGTACCGCGCGACGGTCTCGCGCACGGCCTCGAAGCCCTCGGTCTGGGTGCGGATGAACTCCTCGTCGACGAGTCCCTCCTCGCAGATCACGTGCGCCATCGCGTTGAGGAGCCACACGTCGGTGCCCGGAGCGAGCTGCAGGTGCTTCTCCGCGATCGTGGTCATCCAGATCTGGCGCGGGTCCGCGACCACCATCGTCGCTCCGGCGCGCACGGCACGCTTCATCTCCATCGCGATGATCGGGTGCGCCTCGGACGTGTTGCTCCCGATCACGAACAGGAAGTCCGCGTCACGGATCTCCCCGATCGAGTTGGTCATCGCGCCCGCTCCGAAAGTCGTGACCAGACCGGCCACCGTGGGAGCGTGTCATGTCGCAGCACACTGGTGCACGTTGTTCGTGCCGAACACCGCGCGTGACAGCTTCTGGACGAGGAAGTTCTCCTCCATCGTGCAGCGCGAGGAGCTCACGAAGCCCAGCGCGTCCGCGCCGTGGCGCTCCTTGACCCCCAGGAGTCCGTCCGCCGCGACGCGCAGCGCCTCCTCCCAGCTGGTCTCGTGCAGCTCGCCGTCGGCGCCGCGCACGAGCGGCTTCGTCAGCCGCTCCTCGTGGTGCACGAAGTCGTAGGCGAAGCGCCCCTTGACGCACAGGTTGCCGTCGTTGGTCGTGGTCCCGACCGGCGGGCTCGTGACCTTGACGACGCGCCCGCGCCCTCCGTCCCCCCGCGGTGCGTCCCCCACCCGCCCACGAGCTACGCGCTTGAGAGCCGCAGCGGCCCGCGCGCCGAGTTCGAGTCCATCGTGAACACCTGCACCGGCCTGGGCGTGGACGTTTACGTGGACCTGGTG
>CAZDYS010000818.1:0-1843 GCA_964509445.1 uncultured Planctomycetaceae bacterium | reverse complement strand
CCCGGCCGCCCGCGCGCGACGCAGGTCCTTGTGCGGCAGATCCAGGGTGCGCTGGTCGTTCGTGTAGGCGTGGACGGTCGTCATCAGGCCCTTGACGATGCCGAACTTGTCGTCGAGCACCTTGGCCAGCGGCGCGAGGCAGTTCGTGGTGCAGCTCGCGTTCGAGATGATGCGGTCCGTGGGCTTGAGCTTCTCGTCGTTCACGCCGAGCACGATCATCGCGTCGATCTCGTCCTTCGGCGGCACGGTCAGGAGCACGCGCTGCGCCCCCGCGTCGATGTGCTTCTGACAGGCCTCGCGGGTCGCGAAGATCCCGGTCGCCTCGACCACGAAGTCGATCTTGTTCTCCCCGTGCGGGAGGTTGGCCGGGTCACGCTCGGCCGTGATCTGGATCTTCTGCCCGTCGACGGACAGGAAGTTCTTCCCCGCGCGGACCTTGCCCGGGTAGCGCCCGTGGACCGAGTCGTACTTGAGGAGGTGCGCCAGCGTCTCCGTGTCGGTGATGTCGTTGATCGAGACGACCTCCATGTCCTTGCGGGCCTGGAGGATCCGGAAGACGTTCCGGCCGATGCGGCCGAACCCATTGATCGCGATACGCATTCCCATGGGGAAGAGCTCCGTGTGGTGGAGGGTGTGAGGTGCCGACCGTCGAGGTCGGCTTTTTCGGGGTGGTCGGGGGGCCGGTGCCCGCGCGGGAGGCGTCTCCGGCGCGTCGGAAGCGGCCCGGGCTCCGGGTTCCACGAGAGGTTCCGGCGGTCGGCCCGACCCGGAAACGCGCAACCACGATCCGTGCTAGGATGGCGCATTCCGCAAGCGTGTCGAGCCGGTCCAGGACCGGGGGGTTTCCCGCAGAAACGGGCGCGGAGGATACTGGCCCCCGCCGATGCCTTCAATGCGGAGGCGAGACCCGCTCCCGTTCCCGCGCTCCTCTTTTCCAGACCGCCCGAGGCCCGAACGCACCACTCCCCGCTCCCCCGCCCTCGCCCCTGACGTGTTCGTTCCTCCCCACCGCTCGAAACGCCCCTGGTCCGGTCGCTGGCAGCAGCTGGCGCGCGCGGCCGGGATCGAGCCGAACGAACGCCTCCTGCTCGCGCTCTCCGGCGGGGCCGACAGCGTGCTGCTCCTGCACCTCCTGGCCGAGGCGGAGTCCGCGCCCGACGTGCTGGTCTGCCACGTCCATCACGGCCAGCGTGGCGCCGAGTCCGATGCGGACGCGCGCTTCTGCGAGAGCCTCGCTCGATCCCTCGGGCTGCCGTTCCGTCGGCTCGACGCCCCGCTCGATCCGGACACGCCCTCGCTCGAGGCGCGCCTGCGCGAGGCTCGCTACCGAGCCCTGTGCGCGGAGGCCCGCGCGACCGGCCACCACACGATCCTGACGGGCCACCACTCCGACGACTCGCTCGAGACGGTCCTGATGCGGTGGATCCGGGGGACGAGCCTGCCGGGGCTGCGCGGACCGCGCCGCGACCTCGCCCCGGAGTCCGGTCTGGACGCCGCCGCCGCGCACGAGGAGGACCCGGAGACGTCGCTGCGCATCGTGCGCCCGCTGCTCTCGCTCCGTCGCGAGGAAGTGCGCCGCCTCTTGAGCGACCGCGGTCTGCGCTGGCGCGAGGACTCCTCGAACCGCAGCCCGCGCTTCACGCGCAACCGCGTGCGCAACGATCTCCTGCCGTTCCTCGAGCGGACCCTCGGAGCCGAGGGGCTCGAGAACCTGCGACACTTCGGGGAAGCGGTCGAGGCGCTCGAGAGCCGCCTGGCGGGCGCCACGGCCCACCTGGCCTGGCGTACCCCCGACTACGCGCGCGCCACGCGCGGCCCCGAGGACGCCGGCCGCGGCGGCGTG
>CAZDYS010000817.1:0-1853 GCA_964509445.1 uncultured Planctomycetaceae bacterium | reverse complement strand
AGCACGCCCATGCCGACCAGGTTCGAGCGGTGGATGCGCTCGTAGCTTTCCGCGATGACGGCGCGCACGCCGAGCAGCGACGGCCCCTTGCCGGCCCAGTCGCGCGAGGAGCCGGTCCCGTACTCCGAGCCGGCCAGCACGATCGTGGGCACGCCCGCGTCGACGTACTTCATGGCCGCGTCGAAGATCGACATCTGGGTCTCGCCACCGCCGTCGAAGAACAGCGTCGAGCTACCCTCGATCCCCGGCGTGAGCTGGTTCTTGAGGCGCACGTTCGCGAACGTGCCGCGCATCATCACCTCGTGGTTGCCGCGGCGGGAGCCGTAGGAGTTGAAGTCCTTCGGCGCGACGCCGTGCTCCTGCAGGTACTTGCCGGCCGGGCTGTCGGGCTTGATCGCGCCGGCGGGCGAGATGTGGTCCGTCGTGATGCTGTCGCCGAGCAGCGCGAGGCAGCGCGCCCCGGCGATGTCGCTCACGTCGTCCACGTCCTGCGTCATGCCCTCGAAGTAGGGCGGCGACTTCACGTAGGTGGAGTCCGGCTGCCACTCGTAGGTGTTGCCGGTCGGCACCTCGAGCGCGCGCCAGGCCTCGGGGCCCTCGTACACGTTCGCGTAGCGGCTCGTGAACTGGTCGCGCTTGACGGCCTTGGCCATCACCTCGTTGACCTCGTTCTGGCTGGGCCAGACGTCCGCGAGGAACACGTCCTGGCCGTCCGCGCCCTTGCCTAGCGGCTCCGTCTTCGGGTCGAAGTCCACGCGGCCGGCGAGGGCGTAGGCCACGACCAGGGGCGGCGAGGCGAGGTAGCTCGCGAGGATCTGCGCGTGCACGCGCCCCTCGAAGTTGCGGTTGCCGGAGAGCACCGACGCGACGACCAGGTCGTGCTCGGTGATCGCGGCGCCGACCTCGTCCGGCAGCGGCCCGCTGTTGCCGATGCAGGTCGTGCAGCCGTAGCCGACGACGTGGAAGCTCTGGGCCTCGAGCTCCTGCAAGAGGCCCGCCTCGACCAGGTAGTCGGTGACGACCTGGGAGCCCGGCGCCAGGCTGGTCTTCACGTGCGGCTTGACCTTCAGGCCGAGCGCGTTCGCCTTCTTCGCGACCAGGCCGGCCGCGAGCATCACGCCCGGGTTCGAGGTGTTCGTGCAGCTCGTGATCGCCGCGATGACGACCGAGCCGTGGGTCAGCGTGGACGTCTCGTTCTTGACCGTGACCTCGACGCCGGTCGCGACGGCCGTGCCGCCCCCGGAGGCGCCGCCGCGCTGCTCGACGACCTGGCGCAGGGACGGACCAACCTCGTTCAGCGACAGACGGTCCTGGGGACGCTTCGGCCCGGCCATGGCCGGCTCGACGGTCGAGATGTCGAGCTCCAGCGTGTCCGAGTAGACCGCGTCCGGCGTCGACTCGTCGCGCCACAGGCCCTGCTCCTTCGCGTAGGCCTCGACCAGCTGGACGCCGTGCTCGTCGCGCCCCGTGAAGCGCAGGTAGTTCAGCGTCTCCTCGTCGATCGGGAAGATGCCGCAGGTCGCGCCGTACTCGGGCGCCATGTTCGCGATCGTCGCGCGGTCCGCGAGCGACATGTTCGCGAGGCCCGGCCCGAAGAACTCGACGAACTTCCCGACCACGCCCTTCTCGCGCAGCATCTGGACGACGCGCAGCACGAGGTCGGTGGCGGTCGAGCCCTGGTCCAGCTCGCCCGTCAGGCGGAAGCCCACGACCTCGGGGATGAGCATCGACACCGGCTGGCCGAGCATCGCGGCCTCCGCCTCGATGCCTCCCACGCCCCAGCCGAGCACGCCCAGGCCGTTGATCATCGTGGTGTGCGAGTCCGTGCCGACGACCGTGTCCGGGTAGGCCCA
>CAZDYS010000816.1:0-1856 GCA_964509445.1 uncultured Planctomycetaceae bacterium | reverse complement strand
GGAGCCGACGACGGCGACGCGCGGGCGCAGCGCCAGGAGCTCGAGCCGGCCGCGCGCCCACAGCTGGGTCGGAGGGCCTTCGATCTCGGCGAGCTCGGCGGGCCAGGCGGCCGCGTCAGGTGTGAGGCGAGCGATCTCCACTCCCGAAGGACGCGCGAGCGCCGCTCCGGTTGCGCAGGCGCGCGCGAAAGTCGCCTCAGGCGTCGCGCAGGAGCGGCCGCGCGTCGTGGTCGAACGGCACCGTCGCTCCGCTCGCACGCGCGAGCACCGGGCGCAGGAAGCGCTGCATGTCGGCGAGGAAGCCCGCGACGTCGAGCCCGTGCAGGCCCTCGAGGTACGCCGCGAGGAAGCGCCGGTGCCCTCCGTAGAGCTTGGCGGCGCCCTCCAGGTTCCCCTCCTGGAAGTGGTGCAGGGCGATGGAGGCCTGGATCAGGCCCTTGTAGAAGTCCGCGGACGCGCTCTCGGTCGCTTCCCACAGGTCGTCGAGGCACTCGTGTGCCGCGAGGTACTTGCCCTGGTTGAACAGGTCGATCGCCGCCACGAGCTCGCTCGGTCGGTCGCTCACGGACGCGCTCCCCGTCGTTCGGGATCGTCGCCCCGGTCCTCCCGGCGCTTCGTGCGGCCGACGTCCTCCTCCAGGCCCCAGTAGTCCAGCCAGCGCTCCGTCTCCGTGCGCGGCAGGCGCGGTCGCTCGGGAGCGACCTCGAACCCCTTCTTGTGGTCGCGCCACCAGCGCAGCCAGCTCTGGGCGTTCGGCCCCTGGTCGACGCCGGTCAGCACCATCAGGCTCATGCGCAGGTCGCGCATGTGGCGCTCGACGGTCCGCGGGGTCGTGCTCTTCAGCAGTCCGAGCAAGGCCTCGAGCGACTCCGTGCTGCGGATGCGGCCGAGTCCCAGGAGCCGTGCGCGCGTCGCCGGTCCGTTCTTCGCGTCGAAGGGCTCCTTGGCCAGCGCGCGAACGGAGCGCGGGTTCGCGTGCTGCCCGATCGCCTTCCAGGCGGAGGCCACCAGCTCCGGGTTCTTCTTCACCGTGCGGTCCTTCTCGAGGAGCGCGTGCAGCGCGTCGAGGGCGTCCTCGTGCTCGAGGAAGCGCAGCGCCTGGATCCCCGCCTGCTCGACCTCCGGATCCTCGTCGCGGAACGCCCGCCGGATCGCGACCACGACCTCCTTCGCCGGCACGCGCCCGGCCTCGAGCAGCGCGCGCGTCTTGGGCTCCTTCTCCTTGCCGGCCAGCGCCTTCTTCAGGCTCTGCACGACCTCGGAGACCCGCTCCGGCGCGGGCGCCGGCGTCTCGTCCTGGAGTGGAGCGACGGCGAGGAGAAGACAGAGGAGGAGCTTCACGGTGCCCATTGTGGCCCAGCCGCGGCGCGCTCGAAAGCCCCGCGAGCCTGCGGAGCCCGCGGGCTCGCCGGGGCGGCTCCCTCCCGGGCCGCCCCTGTCCCTCGTTCCTTCGACGCGCGGGCTCGCGTAGGCTTGGATCCCATGACGAGCAGCGGACCGTCTCGGGCCGACGCGAACCTCCGCGGCTGGCGCGCCCGCGGGCACGTGATCATCTACGAGTCCGACACGCCTGCCGGCAAGGCGTTCGACGTGGCCCTGATCGCGGCGATCCTCCTGTCCCTCGGCGTCGTGATGCTGGAGAGCGTCGCGAGCATCGCGGAGGAGCACGGGACCCTGCTCCGATCGCTGGAGTGGTTCTTCACCGTGCTCTTCACGGTGGAGTACGTGCTGCGGCTCCTGTGCGTCGGCTCGCCGCGGAGCTACGCGCGCAGCTTCTACGGCCTGGTCGACCTGTTCTCGATCCTGCCGACCTACGCGAGCCTCCTCCTGCCCGGCGCTCGCTTCCTGGTCGTGCT
>CAZDYS010000815.1:0-1858 GCA_964509445.1 uncultured Planctomycetaceae bacterium | reverse complement strand
TGATCGGCACGCGTCCCTCGTCCTTGCGGTCCTTGCGCGCGTAGCCGTAGTAGGGCATCACCGCGGTGATGCGCCCCGCCGAGGCGCGCTTCAGGCAGTCGAGGAGCAGGAGCAGCTCGACCCAGTTCTCGTTGACCGGCGGGCACAGGGGCTGCAGCACGAAGCAGTCGGCGCCCCGAATGTCGTCGTCGATCTTGATGTCGATCTCACCGTCCGGGAAGCGGCCCACGTGCGCGTTGCAGAGCGGGATGTCGACCTCGTCGGAGATCTTGCGCGCGAGGTCCGGGTGCGCGGTTCCCGCGATGAGCGTGATCCTGTCGCTGTAGCTGGTCACGGAACGTCCTACTCCTTGCTGCGAAGGGGTCGCGCGGGAACGCCCACCCAGGACTCGCCGGGCGGGATCTTCGAGTTTCGCTTCACGACGGCGCCGGCGCCGGTCAGGGCCTGGTCCCCCACCACGGCCGGCGCGATGAGGATCGAGCCGGAGCCGATGAACGCGCGGTCCCCGACCTCCGTGTGGTGTTTGTGGGTCCCGTCGTAGTTGGCGACGATCGTGCCGGCGCCGATGTTCGTGCGCTCGCCGATCGTCACGTCGCCGAGGTAGGTCAGGTGCTTCGCCTTCGTGCCGGAGCCGAGCGTGGCCTTCTTGGCCTCGGTGAAGTTGCCGACCTCGGCGCCGTCCTCCAGCGTCGTCCCCACGCGCAGGTGCGTGAACGGGCCGACCTCGCAGCCGGCTCCGATGCGGACGCCCGCGCGGATCACCGTGCAGGGCAGGATCGTCGTGCCGGTCCCGATCTCGACCCCGTGGTCCACGTAGGTCGTGGCCGGATCCTCGATGTGGACGCCGTTCGCGAGGTGCTGCTCGAGGATGCGCTCCTGGACCCCGGTGCGCGCCTCGGCGAGGTGCGCGAGGGTGTTGACGCCGATGGCCTCGCGCTCGTCCTCCAGGACGACGGTGGGCACGCGGCCGCCGTCTTCGACGATCATCCCGAGCACGTCGGTGAGGTAGAACTCGCCCTGGGCGTTGTCCGAAGAGAGCCGCGGGAGACAGGCCAGGAGCGCGTCCTTCGCGAAGCAGTAGACGCCGACGTTGACCTCCTGGATCGCGCGCTGCTCCGGCGTCGCGTCGCGCTCCTCGACGATGCCGCGGAAGGCTCCGTCGCCGTCGCGCAGGATGCGTCCGAAGCCGCGCGGCTGGTCCGCGATCACCGTCGTGGCGGCCGCCGGCGCGTCTGCCCGCGCGTCGCAGAGCTCCGCCAGGCTCTCCGCGGAGAGCAGCGGCATGTCTCCGTAGAGGACCACGACCGGACCCGGGTGCGCCTCCAGCTCCTCCGTACAGACCTGCACGGCGTGGCCCGTGCCGCGCTGCTCGGTCTGCGTGACGAAGCCGATCCGCTCGACGTCCTCGTGCTCCTCGACCCAGGCGCGCACTTCCTCTCCCCCGTGTCCGGTGACGATGACGATCCGCTCCGGCGCGAGCGCGCGCGCCTGGTCCAGCACGTACCCGAGCATCGGGCGGCCGCACAGGGGCGCGAGGACCTTGGGCCGCTCGCTGCGCATGCGCTTGCCCTGTCCGGCTGCTAGGACGACGACGGTTCCTGCGCGTGCCACGGGGAGGGAAGGGGAAGGAGGTGGGGAGAACGCCCGCACGGGGCGGGAAAAAGGGCGCCCGTTGTACGGGGAAGGCTGCGGCCTGTAAAGGGAGCGGGGCGCCCGGCGGACCTTCCCGGGCCGGGACGACGCCGAGGCGCCCGCCGGGCGGGCCTGCCCTCGAACGGAGGCGGCCGAACAGGCGTGATCGCGCGGGCCGAGCGCCTAGGATCTGCGCCATGACCCGCGCCCTGCGCTCCAAGCTCTC
>CAZDYS010000814.1:0-1863 GCA_964509445.1 uncultured Planctomycetaceae bacterium | reverse complement strand
TCGCCGGCGCGCAGAGCTCGACGCCCTCGGCTCGGTGCTGGTCGCCGCCGACGCACCGGTGCAGCGCACGGACCTCGTCCTCTTGCGGTGCGAGCACCCGAGCCGGGCGTTCTCGCGCGTGATCGAGGCCTTCCGGCCCGCTCCCGAGGAGCTCGCCCCGGGTCGCCACCCGACCGCGGTGGTCGAGGACGGCGCCGAGCTGGGCGAGGACGTGCGCCTCGGTGCCGGTGTCTTCGTGGGCCGCGGAGCGGTGCTCGGCGACGGCGTGCGCTGCCACCCCAACGTGACGGTCTCCGCGCACTGCCGTGTCGGCGCGGGGTCGGTCCTCCACCCCGGAGTCGTGCTCTGCGAGCGCACCCAGATGGGGGAGCGCTGCGTGGTGCACCCGGGGGCGGTGCTCGGCTCGGACGGGTTCGGGTTCGACCACACCGGCACCGCCTGGGAGAAGATCCCCCAGTGCGGTCACGTCTGGATCGGCGACGACGTCGAGATCGGCGCGAACGTGGCGATCGACCGCGGCCGCTTCGGCGCGACGAGCATCGGCGCGGGGGCCAAGATCGACAACCTGGTGCACGTCGCGCACAACGTGGTCGTCGGGCCGCAGGCGCTCCTGGTGGCCCAGGTCGGGATCGCCGGCTCCTCCCGGGTCGGCCCCGGAGCCATCCTGGCGGGCCAGGTCGGGGTCTCCGGCCACATCGACATCGGCGCCGGAGCGCGCGTCGGCGGCGCCTCCAAGGTCTTCCAGGACCTGGAGGGCGGCCGCGAGTACTGGGGCTACCCGCCGCTCGAGAAGAAACAGCAGATCCGTTCCGTCCGCGAGTTCGCGCGCCTGCCGGAGCTCAGCCGGCGTCTGCGCGCGATGGAGAAGCGCCTGGAGGCGCTCGAAGGAGAAGGCTGACCCATGGTTCGACTGCAGAAGACCCTGCGAACGGCCGTCGAGTTCCACGGCCGCGGGCTGCACTCCGGCGAGAACGTGGACGTGCGCGTGCTCCCGGCCCCGCAGGACACGGGCGTCGAGTTCGTGCGCACCGATCTCGCCGACTCGCTGCCGATCCCGGCCCACATTCGCTTCCAGACCAGCAAGGACCGACGGACGCGCCTCGAGCGCGGCGGCGCCGAGGTGGACACCGTCGAGCACCTCCTGGCGGTCTGCAGCGGCCTCGAGGTCGACAACGTGCGGGTCGAGATGTCCGGCTCGGAGATGCCCGGCCTCGACGGCAGCGGTCGCGAGCTCGTGGACCTCTTCCAGCAGGCCGGGATGGTCGAGCAGCGCGCGCAGAAGCGCGTGTTCCGGGTCGACCAGCCCATCTTCGTCCGCGACGGCGACGCGACGCTGGTCGCCCTGCCGACGGAGCGTCCGTCCCTGACGCTGCAGTACGTCGCGTCCTTCAGCGACCCGGAGGTCGACGGGGGCTCGTTCCAGGTGGACGTCGACCCGGAGAGCTTCTCGCGCGAGATCGCGCCGGCCCGGACCTTCTGCCTGGCCTCCGAGGTCGAGGCCCTGCAGGCCGCCGGCCTCGGCAAGGGCGCCACGCGCGAGAACACGGTCGTGCTCGGCGACCCGCAGACGGTGCTGCGCATGCCCGGCGAGCCGGTGCGGCACAAGCTGCTCGACCTGCTCGGCGACCTGCACCTCCTGGGCGCCGAGCTGCACGCCCACGTGATCGCCACCCGCTCCGGCCACAAGACCAACGCCGAGCTCGTGCGGCGCATGCTGGACGTGATGGAGGCGGAGGAGACCGGCGGCCTCATCCGTCGCGACACCGGCCTCGACGTGCGCGAGGTCATGCGGATCATGCCGCACCGCTACCCGTTCCTCCTGATCGACCGCGTGGTCGAGATCGACGGCTACCAGCGGGCCGT
>CAZDYS010000813.1:0-1875 GCA_964509445.1 uncultured Planctomycetaceae bacterium | reverse complement strand
CCTCACCCCCGCGACGGTGCGGGAGATCGCGGCGGCGCACTCGAACGTCGTCGCCATCAAGGAGTCGACCGACGGGCTCGACCGCCTGCGCAGCCTGCTGGCGGAGACGGAGCTCGAGGTGCTGTGCGGCGAGGACGCCTGGATCGCGGACGGGATCTCCCTGGGCGCGAGCGGCGTGGTGAGCGTCGTGGCGAACCTGGTTCCGGACCGCGTCGTGGACCTGGTCGACGCCCTGCAGAGCGAGGACGGGACCGCCCGGGCTCCCCAGCTCGTGGAGGAGCTGGCGCCGCTGGTCCACGCGCTCGCGCTCGAGTCGAACCCCGGCCCCCTCAAGCACGCTCTGGCCGCGCTGGGGCTCAGCCGACCGGATCTGCGCCTGCCGCTGGTCGGACTCGCCGAGGAGAACGCCGGACGGCTCGAGCGGGCGCTCGAAGGCGCTGGCCTGCTGCCCGCCTAGGGACGCTCGACGCGTCCGGGCTCGCGCCGCTCGGTCCCCTCGACTCCCGTGAGCGTGTCTCCGAGCTTCGCCCGCATCGCGTCGGCCATGCTCGTCAGCCGCTCGACGACCTCCGGGTTGGCCGCAGCCACGTTCGTCGTCTCGCCCGGATCGGACGCGAGGTCGAACAGCGAGAGCTCGATGGTCGCGTCGTAGCGATCGTTGCCCGGCTGACCGTCCTGGCCGATCTCCCGTCCCTCGAGCGTGCGATAGCGGTGCGGGAAGTGCAGCTTCCAGTCCCCCGCTCGCATCGCCTCGAGGTCGTTCCGGTGGTACCAGAAGTAGAGCGCCTCGTGCGGCGAGGTCGCTCCCGGATCGCCGCGCAGGAGCGCGGAGATGTCGCGCCCGTCGATGTCTCGCTCCGGCAGGTCCGCTCCGAGCAACGCACAGATCGTCGGCAAGAGGTCGATCGTCATCGCGGGCTGCGACGTCGTCGTCCCGGCCGGGATCACGTCGGGCCAGGCCGCGACGAACGGCACGCGCACGCCGCCCTCGAAGGTCGTCCCCTTGCCCTCGCGGAACGGCCCGGTCGATCCCGCGTGGTTGCCGTAGCTGAGCCAGGGACCGTTGTCCGACGTGTAGACGAACAGGGTGTCGTCGGCGACCTGCAGCCGCTCGAGCGTGTCGAGCAACGCTCCGACGGAGGCGTCGATCTCCTGGATCACGTCGCCGTAGACGCCCTGCTCGGAACTCCCGGCGAACGCCGTGGAGCGGAACAGCGGCACGTGCGGCATCGGATGCGCGAGGTAGAGGAAGAACGGCCGCTCCTCCGCGACGCTGCGCTCGAGGAACGAGATCGCGCGCCGGGTCAGGTCGCCGGTCAGGCGGCTCTGGTCGCCGTTGAACGCGACGACGCGGTCCCCGTCGAACGTGGGCAGGTCGCCGTAGTAGTCCGGCGCCGACGGATGCCCGGGCCACATGTCGTTCGAGTAGGGCAAGCCGTAGAACTCGTCGAAGCCCTGGCGCAGCGGGGAGAGAGCCGGCGGCATCCCGAGATGCCACTTGCCGAAGAGGGCGGTCGCGTAGCCCTCGGCGCGGCACACGTCCGCGAGAGTCGTCTCGTCCGGGTGGAGCCCGCTCTCCGAGTGCCGCGAGAACGCGCCGGCGATGCCGAGCCGGTTCGGGTAGCAGCCCGTGAGCAGCGCCGCGCGACTCGCGGAGCAGACGGGCTGCGCGACGTAGAAGTCGCTGAACGAGCGGCCGCGCTGCGCGAGCCGATCGATGTGCGGCGTTCGAAAGCCCACGGCGCCCTGGTAGCCGACGTCGCCCCAGCCCTGGTCGTCGGTGAACACGATCACGACGTTGGGACGGGAGCGATCGGCGCCCCCGCCGGGGTGCCCCCCGACGAGCGCGCAGGCGAGGCAGCCGAGCGCGCCGAG
>CAZDYS010000812.1:0-1879 GCA_964509445.1 uncultured Planctomycetaceae bacterium | reverse complement strand
CGGCTCTCCGCGCAGCTGGAGGTCGCCGCCTTCGAGACGCGTGACGCCGAGCGGCGGGAAGAGCTCTACGGCGCGACGCTCCTGCCCAAGGCGCGCCAGGCCCTGGACGCGACCGCCACCTCCTACCGCGCGGGCAGCGCCAGCTTCCTCGACCTCGTGGACGCGGAGCGAGTCGCCCTGGACCTGGAGCTCGCGCGCCTCCAGGCGCGAGCGGATCACGCGCGCGCCCTCGCACAGGTGGAGCGTCTTCTGGGGGCGCCGCTCGAAGCTCTGGTGGCAGCCGAATGACGAAGCGATCGCTGCTCCTTCTCGCCTGCGCGTTCCTCGCCGGCTGGGGCCTGCGCGCCGGCTGCGCGCCGGACACGGGCCCTCCGGCGCCGGAAGGGCAGGCGCCCGAGGTCTCCTCCGCGGGTCGCTGGACCTGCTCGATGCACCCCCAGCTGCAGCTGCAGGCTCCCGGCGCGTGCCCGCTGTGCGGCATGGACCTGATCGCGCTCGAGGCGACGGAGAGCTCGGAGACGGCGCTCCTGCGGCTCGAGCCCGGAGAAGACGCGCGCCTGCGACTCCGGTCGACGCGCGTGGAACGACGCTTCGTCGAGGCCGCGATCCGCATGTCCGGCAAGCTCGTCTCGGACGAGACGCGCGTCGAGACGATCACGGCTCGCGTCGCGGGGCGAATCGAGCGGATGTACGTCGACTACACCGGCGTGGAGGTGCAGGCCGGAGAGCACCTGTTGGAGCTCTTCAGCCCCAAGCTCTACACCGCGCAGCAGGAGCTCCTGCAAGCCGTGCGGGCCGGCGTTCCCGGCACGCTCGACGCCGCGCGTGAGCGCCTGCGCCAGCTCGGGCTGACGAACGCCCAGACACAGGCCGTGGAGGAGCGCGGCACGGCGAGCGACGTGATGACGGTCTACGCGAACCAGGGCGGCGTGGTCCTGCGCAAGGACGTCCAGCGGGGTGAGTACGTGGAGGAAGGCACGCGGCTCTTCACGATCGCGGACCTGAGCCAGCTGTGGGTGCAGCTGGACGCCTACGAGCAAGACCTCGCGTGGCTGCGCTACGGACAGTCGGTCGCGTTCACGACTCCCGCGCTCCCGGGAGAGGAGTTCCTCGGGACGATCTCCTTCCTCGATCCGCTGGTCGACGACCGGACGCGCACGGTCAAGGTCCGCGTGAACGTCGCGAACCCGGACCGGCGCCTGAAGCCGAACATGTTCGTGAAGGCGATCGTGCGCCCGCGCGTCGCGGCACGCGGGCGGGTGATGGACCCCGAGCTCGCCGGGCGCTGGATCTGTCCGATGCACCCCGAGGTCGTGGCCGAGTCCGCCACCGACTGCGACCTGTGCGGCATGGACCTCGTGACCGCCGAGTCCCGGGGCTACGTCGCCGCGAGCGCGGAGGAGGCTCCCCTCGTCGTTCCGAGCACTGCGGTCCTGCAGACCGGCTCCCGCGCGGTCGTCTACGTGGAGGTTCCCGACAGCCCCGTCCCGACCTACGAGGGGCGCACGATCGTGCTGGGCCCGCGAGCCGGCGACTGGTTCCTCGTCGAGTCCGGACTCGCGGAGGGCGAGCTCGTCGTCACCCAGGGCAACTTCCGCCTCGACAGCGCGCTGCAGATCCTCGCGCGGCCGAGCATGATGTCCGTCGCCGAGGAGGACGGTCGACCGTCCGCGGACGCCTCTCCGCGGCTCGCCCCGCCCGAGTCGCTGCAGTCCTCGACGAGCGGCCTGCTCGAGGCCTACCACGGCCTGCGCGAGGCCCTCGTGGCGAGTGACGCCGCGGCCGCTCTGGTGGCGGGCCGCACGCTGCGCGAACGCCTCGCCGCGCTCCTGCCCCTCGGGGAGGCGCCGACCCCCGCGTCGGCCGTAGCCCGAGCGAC
>CAZDYS010000811.1:0-1881 GCA_964509445.1 uncultured Planctomycetaceae bacterium | reverse complement strand
GACGCGCGTCGCCGTGGAGCGACGGTTTCGCGGCTACACGCTGCTCGCCTGCTCCCCGCTGACGGGCCGCACGCACCAGATCCGCGTGCACCTGGCTCACGTGGGCTTCCCTCTCGCCGTGGACAAGCTCTACGGCCGGCGCGACGAGCTGCTGCTCTCCCAGCTGAAGCCCGGCTACCGTCTGAAGCCCGGAAAGACCGAGCGCCCGCTCATCGACCGGCTCACGCTGCACGCCCACCGTCTCGGGGTCCCGGACCTCGACGGTGGAGCGGGGACGACCGAGGTGGTCGCACCCGTTCCCAAAGACCTGACCCGAGCGTTGAAGCAGCTCGAACGACACCGGAGTTTGTAGAACGGTGAAACTGAAGCAACGCATCGGGGACTTCCAGGTCCGCGAGCTCCTGGACGAGTCCTACCTGGTCGAGCGCGGCGACTTCCGCCTGTACCGCGTGACGAAGCGCAAGCTGAACACCGCCGAGGCGGTGGACGTGCTCGCGGGCGAGACCGGGGTCGCGACCGGGGACGTGGGGATCGCGGGCTGGAAGGACCGCCAGGCGATCACGATCCAGTACATGAGCGTGTACCGCGGCCCCAAGGTCCGGCTGCAGTCGCCCGAGCTGAAGATCGACACCGTCGGCTACGGCCTGGACGAGTACTCGAGCGCGGCCAGCCGGGGCAACGGCTTCGAGCTCAACGTGCGCGGGTTGGTGGGGGACGACCTCCGCATCCTGCGCCGCAACATGCCGCTGGTCCGCGAGCACGGGCTGATCGACTACTTCGACGACCAGCGCTTCGGGAACCTCACCCACGAACAGGGCTGGATCGTGAAGGACCTGATGCAGGGGCGCGCCGAGGACGCGCTGCGCACGCTCCTGGCCGGCCCCAGCCCGCACGACGACGACAAGCGCAAGCACTTCAAGTCCGCCCTCGCGCGGGAGTGGGGGAACTGGCGCGCCTGCCGGGACGTCGCGGGACGCTTCGGCGCGCACCACTCGATCTTCGAGCACCTGCAGCGCGAGCCGGACGACTTCAAGGGCGCCTTCACGCACGTCTCCTCGCGCCTGCGGCTGATCCACCTGTACGCCTGGCAGTCGCACCTGTGGAACCGCGCCGTGGCCGACTTCGTGCGCGCGTCGACGGAGCTGAACGAGCGCGTGGTGATGGACAGCGAGGAGGGGCCGCTCGTCTCCCACGCCGGCGAGCTCCCGGAAGCCCTGCGCACGAAGCACAGCTACCGCCTGCCCGGGCAAGAGCTGGACGACGTCACGGACCCGGACGAGCTGAGCCGCTTCGAGGAAGTGCTCGCGCAGGAGGGGATGGTGTCTTCCCAGCTGCGCGTGGACGGGGTCAGCGGCTTCCAGCTGAAGGGCGAGGACCGAGCCCTGGTCGTCAAGCCGCAGCACCTGCGCGTGCGCCCGGCGGAAGAAGACCCGCTCAACCGCGGCGCGCGCATGGTGCGCGTGCGGTTCGAGCTGCCGCGCGGTTCCTACGCCTCGCTCGTCGTGAAGCGACTGTTCGCGCCTCCGGCCGAGGAGCTCGAGCGACGACGTCAGCGCCGCGAGCGCCGACGCGAACGCTCCGCGAACTGGGACGGAGAGCGGCGGGACGATCGCGGACGGCGTCCGTTCCGGGGCGACCGCGACGACGATCGATTCGAGGATCGCGAGGGCGGGCGTCGCTTCGGAGGAGAGGGCCGGGAGCAGCGCGGGCGCGGCGGCTACGGCGGTCGCGGACGGGACGGGAACCGCGGTGGCTACGGCGGCCGTGGACGCGACGACAACCGCGGTGGCTCCGGTGGCCGCGGACGCGACGAGAAACGCGGCGGCTACGGCGGCCGCGGACGGGACGACAACCGAGGCGGCTACGGCGGTCGCGGACGGG
>CAZDYS010000810.1:0-1896 GCA_964509445.1 uncultured Planctomycetaceae bacterium | reverse complement strand
GACCACGCCGGTCCGCAGCCCCGCGGCCCGCAATCGCTCGAGGAACGGCACCACGTCGTCGTAGGGCGCGAGCTCGCGGAACTTCGTGTCGTGGTAGGCCGCGACGCCTGTGGCGACGACCAGAGCCGGGTTCGTGTGCTCGAGCCCGTGCGGGTACAGGCGCCGCAGGAGCTGGTCGTAGTGGTGGTCGTAGTTCGAGGAGAACTCTCCGATCACCTCCTGCAGCTCGCGCAGCACGACCTCCTCCGGGAAGTCGAGGCCCGCCTTCACCATCGCACGAACGGCGTTGCGCCGCGCGTTGGCCGCGAAGGCGGTGGTCGAGAACAGCGTGTCGTCGACGTCGAACAGGACCGTGCTGAGAGCCGTCATCCTGGTTCAGCCTAGCGGGAGCGTCCCGCGCCGCAAAGAGAAGGGAGCGTCAGGGACGAGGTGCGCGCGCCCCGCGAGCGGACCGCCTCTCAGACCTCGAAGCAGGCGACCCGGTGCCCGTCCTCGCGGGCCTCGAGCGGCGGGGGCTCGACGGAGCAGCGGTCCGTCGCCTGGGAGCACCGTCCCGCGAAGGGGCACCCGCGAGGCGGGTCGTAGGGGCTCGGCACGTCGCCCTGGAGGACGGTCAGAGGCCGCCGCTCGTCCGGGTCGTTGATCGGGTTGGCCCCCAGCAGGGCGCGCGTGTAGGGGTGCTTGGCGCGCTCGTGCAGGCCGTCGCAGGAGAGCTCCTCCATCACGTGCCCGAGGTACATGACCAGCACGCGGTCGCAGAAGTGCTCGATCACCTTCAGGTCGTGGCTGACGAACAGCAGCGTGAGGCCGAACTCCTCCTTGAGGTCCATCAGGAGGTTCAGGACCTGGGCCTGGATCGAGACGTCCAGCGCGCTGACCGGCTCGTCCGCGATCAGGAACTCCGGCTCCAGGGCGAGCGCGCGCGCGATGCCGATGCGCTGCCGCTGCCCGCCGGAGAACTCGTGCGGGAACTTGTCGGCCGCCTCGGGGCGCAGCCCGACCTTCTGGATCAGCTCCGCGATGCGCTCGTCCAGGGCCTTCCCCCGCACGATGTCGTGGAACCGCAGCACCTCCTTCAGGAGCGCACGAACGGTGAGCCGCGGATTCAGCGACGAGTACGGGTCCTGGAAGATGATCTGCATCCGCCGGCGGAACGGCATCATCTCGTCGTGGGACAGCTGGGTGATGTCCGTGCCGTCGAAGGAGATCGAGCCGGAGGTCGCCGGGTGCAGCCGGATGACGCACTTGCCGAGTGTCGACTTCCCGCAGCCGGACTCCCCCACGACGCCCAGGACCTCGCCCTTGCGGACCTCGAAGGACACGCCGTTGACGGCGTGCACCTTGCCGACGACCCGGTTCAGGATGCCCCCGCGCACGGGGAAGTGCTTCACCAGGTCCTTCACCTCGATGAGGTTCGTCACGAGGCCTCCTCCGGCGACGGTTGCGCGGCCTGCGGCGCCTCGCGCTCGACGTCGAGCGGGAAGTGACAGCGCACGGAGCGCTCGGCCGCGCCCTCGACCGCGGCGAGCTCGGGCTCCTCCGCGTCGCAGCGGGCCTCGCGCAGCTCGCAGCGCTCCTGGAAGCGGCAGCCCGCGGGCAGCTCGAAGAGGCTCGGCACGATGCCCGGGATGGTCGCGAGGCGCTTGCCCCGCTCGCGCCGGCCGGACTTCGGGATCGACTCGAGCAGCGCGCGCGTGTACGGGTGTTTCGGCCGGCGGAAGAGGTCGCGGATCGGCGCCTGCTCGATCACGCGCCCGGCGTACATCACCAGCACCCGGTCGCAGACCTGGGCGACGACGCCCAGGTCGTGCGTGATCAACAGGATCGCGGTGTCGAGCTTCTTCTTCAGGTCCTCCATCAGGCGCAGGATCTGCGCCTGGATCGTCACGTCGAGGG
>CAZDYS010000809.1:0-1910 GCA_964509445.1 uncultured Planctomycetaceae bacterium | reverse complement strand
GGTCATCGACGCGTTCAACGCGGTCTACCCGTCGAGCGACTACGAGACCTTCAAGGACGAGCTGGAGGCCTACAACGAGGCGGGCTGCCCCCTCGACTGAGCCGACGAGATCGGGCAAGGTACGCCTCGCCCGCCGAATCATCGAAGCGAGGGAGCGGTCTCACCGCTCCCTCGCTCTCTTTTTGGTCGACTCCCTGCGCTCCTGCCCCGAACGAACGATGCTCTGGATCCCCGGCCCCACCGAGGTTCGTCCCGCGATCTTCGAAGAGCTCCAGCGCCCGATGATCGGGCACCGGTCGAAGGCGATGGTCTCGCTGATCGAGCGCATCGATCCGGGCCTGCGGCTCGCCTTCGGGCTGTCCGAGGCCTCCCCCTCGACCGTCGCCGTGGGCACGCACTCCGCCACGGCGATGATGGAGGGCTCCCTGATCGGAGCGGGGCAGCGCGTCCTGTGCGTGGTCAACGGCGCCTTCTCCAAGCGCTGGAGCCAGGTGGCCGAGACGCTGGGCAAGGACGTGACCAAGCTGGAGGTCGCCTGGGGAGAGGCCGTCGACGAGGAGGGTCTGCGCCGCGCCCTCGAGGAGCACGGGCCCTTCGACGCGGTGACGCTGGTCGTGAACGAGACCTCCACCGGCGTCTTCACGCCGCTGCCGCCGGTGGCTCGTGCCCTGGCGGCCCAACCGGACACCCTGCTGCTGGTCGACGTGGTCAGTGCGATCGCGGGCGCGGAGCTCGACTTCGACGACCACGGCATCGACTTCGCGCTCGCCGGAGTGAACAAGGCGCTGGCGCTGCCCCCGGGCATCTGCGTGATGTGCGCGTCGGAGCGCTACCTGGATCGGGCGCGCTCGCGGGAACGTCGCGCCTGGTACCTCGACCCGGTCCGCACGATCGAGGGTCACGTCGCGCGCAAGACGCCGACCACGCCGGCGATCCCGCTCTACGCGGCGCTCGCGCGTCAGCTCGAGGACATCACGAACGGCGTGACCGCGGAGGACGCCGGGCAGACGACCCCCACCGGGGCGGCGGCCTGGAGCGCGCGCTTCGAGAAGCACCGCCGCATGCGCGCGAAAACCCTGGACTGGGCCGCCCGGCACGGGCTCGAACCGTTCCCGAGGAAGGAGCTCTCCTCGCCCACCGTCAGCTGCCTGTCGGCCGGGCCGCTCGACGCGGCGGCGTTGATCGCGGGTCTGAAGGAGCGCGGCGAGGAGATCGGAGGCGGCTACGGTCCGCTGAGGGGAGAGACCTTCCGCATCGGGCACATGGGCGACCACACGGAGGCGGGACTCGACCGGCTGCTCGGAGCGGCCGACGAGGTCGTCGCCTCGCTCGGCTGAGGGCGGGTCAGTCGCGGACCAGTCCGCGACGGCGCGCGAGCTCGAGCGAGACGGCGCGCACCGTCTCGGGCCCGAGCCGGTGCAGCTGGTGCACCAGGTAGCGCTCCGGGTCGAGCTCCGGCGCCAGCTCCTCGCGGAGCTCCTCCAGGACCTCGAGCCAGTCGGCCAGGAGGTCCCCGTAGGCGGCCGCGTGCGGAGTACGACCCACGCCGAGCTCCGCGCCGTCCACGCACTCCGCCAGCGCGATCCGCGGCTCGTCGACGACGCACAGCGCGACCAGCTGCGCGCGGTACTCCAGCCGGCCCTGGACGGCCGGGGCCGAGAAGCCGACCTCCGTCAGGAGCCCGAGGATCTCGAACCAGTGACGCGCCAGCGGCAGGAAGCGCGAGCGATCGGTCAGGTGCCCCTCCTCGTGCCGGGCGGTGACCTCGAGGAGCTCCTCGAGACGGACGCGTCCGAGCCCCGGCGCGGGCTCGCGCTCGAGGAGGAGCGCGAGGCGGATGCGGTCGGCCTCGCCCAGCGGGGCGTAGACGCGCGCACGCTCGATGGCGCGCAGCGACGGAGACTCCCCGG
>CAZDYS010000808.1:0-1911 GCA_964509445.1 uncultured Planctomycetaceae bacterium | reverse complement strand
CTGGGCGTCGGCTGCGCCGCGGGCGCGCTGGGGCGGCGCGGCCCGCTGGCCTGGGCCCTCCCGGGCCTCGCGCTGGTCGCGCTGGGGATCGCGAGCCACCGACAGACCGCCCACTGGAGAGACTCGGAGACCCTCTTCACGCGCGCGCTCGCGGTCACGGAGCGCAACCACCTCGCGCACGCGGGCCTCGGCAACGCGCTGCTCGCGGAGGGTCGGTTCGAGCGCGCGGCGGAGGAGCTCGAGGCCTCGATCACGCTGCTCCCCTCCGACGTCCGCGTGTTCGTGTCGCTGGCGGACGCCCAGCTGGCGCTCGGCCGCTTCGAGGACGCGCGCGAGGTGCTGGAGCGCGCGAGCCTCGCCGCTCCGACCGACTGGACCGTGCTCTCCAGGCGCGGGCAGCTCGCCGTCGCCACCGGCTCCCTGCGCGAGGCGGCGAACCACTTCGAGGCCGCGCTCCGCGCCGGGTCCCCGCTGCTCCTGGACCGCGTCAACCTGGGGATCGCGCTCCTGAACCTGAACGAGCTCCGGCGCGCGCGCGCGGTCTTCGAGGAGGCGCGCGCGACGGCACCGGATGCGGCGGACCCCTGCTACGGGCTCGGACTGACCGAGGAGCTGGCGGGAAACCGCGCCGGCGCCGAGGCGTTCTACCGCGAGGCGCTCGCGCGGGACCCGCAGCACGGTGACGCGCGCGCGCGCCTCGAGAACCTCTCCGGCGGCTAGGAGACCGTCGCGGTCTCGGTTCCGGCGCTCTCCTCGAGCGGCGCGAACAACGAGTGCTTCAGTCCGATGCGGTGGAGGTGCCAGTCGAGGAAGGTGCGCAGCGTGAGCAGGGCGTAGGTCGTCGAGCGACGGAAGTTGATGCTCGAGGCCTCGTCGAAGTAGCGCACGGGAACCGGGATGTCGCCGAGCTTGAACCCGTAGTGCACGCACTGCACGAGGAACTGCGAGTCGAACACGAAGTCGTCCGAGTTCCGCTGGTACGGGAGCGTCTCGAGCACACGCCGGTTGTAGGCGCGGTAGCCCGAGTGCCACTCACCGAGGTTCTGTCCCGACAGCAGGTTCTCGATCACGGTCAGACCGCGGTTCGCGAAGTACTTCACGCGCGGCATGCCGCCGGCGAGCGCCTCGCCCCGGGTGCGGATCCGGTTGCCGAGCACCACGTCGCAGATGCCGAGCTTCATGATCTCCACCGAGGCGGGGATCGTGCGCGCGTCGTACTGGTAGTCCGGGTGGATCATCACCACGTAGTCCGCGCCCAGCTCGAGAGCCTTGGCGTAGCAGGTCTTCTGGTTCCCGCCGTAGCCCTTGTTGGTCTCGTGCGGAACGACGATCAGCCCGAGGCTCTGGGCGAGCTCCACGGTGTTGTCGGTGCTGCAATCGTCCACCAGGACGATCTCGTCGACGAAGTCCTTGGGGATGTCGGCGACGGTGCGCTCGAGCGTGTTGGCGGCGTTGTACGCCGGCATCACGACGACGGTCTTGGAACTGCCAGGCATGGGTCGTGGGGTGGAGAGAACGGAGGGCGCGCCTCCACGTGGAGCCTACCCGACTGGGACGCACGGTGCGCGCGGAGGTTCCGCCCAGGCCCCGGGTTTGTCCGCCTCCAGCGCGCTCACGCCGCCCTCCGGTGTCTCCGGCGGGGTCTCGAAGCCGTCCTCCGCCCCCGGCGCTCCCCTGCCAGGGGGAAAGCGCTTCCCGTGCGCCGCGCGCCATGCGGCGAGGGGTCCGCTAGCATGCGGCTCGCTCCGCGCCCGCGCCCATGGACGACGTCACGCTCCGACCGCTCGAGGGGTCCTCCGCCCGCCACCGAGAAGCCCTCGAGGCCCTGGCCCGGGAGGTGGTCGAAGCGGGCGAGATGTTCGCCTACGTCGAGGTGGACGGCGTCCTGGCCTACTGGCTCGACCCGACCGG
>CAZDYS010000807.1:0-1915 GCA_964509445.1 uncultured Planctomycetaceae bacterium | reverse complement strand
CACCTCGGCCCAGCCCAGCGCGATCGAGAGGAAGACCGTGTTGCGCGCGGGCACGTAGGTGACCGGAACGCCGGTCCCGATGTCCTCGCGGTCCTTGGGGACCTCGATCGCGGGATCGGTGACGGCGGACCCGCCGAGCTCCGACAGGTCGACGGTGACCACGCGGTGCTGCAGCGCGCCTCCGGCCTCGGCGACCCGGCGCGCCGCGTCGAGCTCGCACAGGTAGCGCTGGCCGTAGCGGAACGAGAGCGCGTGGGGCGCGAAGCCGGCGGCCTTCGCCTCGGCCAGCGTGACCGCGGAGTCCATGCCGCCCGAGACGAGACAGACGGCGACGGGCGGAGGGTCTCGGGGCTCGCTCACGGTCCCGAGAGTAGCGAGCCCCTCCCGGACGCGAAAGGCGACGCGGATCGCCCGGCGCCCGCGTCGCTCAGCGCGAGCGATCGCGGGTCGCCGCGGAACGCTCCAGGGAGGCCTGCTCCACGGAAGCGCGGTCCGAGGCGAGCACGATGCGGAGGATCCCCGCGACCCAGGCGCCGGTGCCCTGGAGGTGGAGCGAGTTCGACGCCAGCGGCAGGATCGCCTGGGTCCGCGTGTCCGTGGTCTTGGCGCGCAGCATCGTCGAGAGCTGCCGCACGTCCGACCCGGGCAGCTCCACGGTGGTCGTGACGAGCAGGGCCCGGTGGTCGGCGTAGATCTCCAGGGCCTCGTCCGGCGTCACCGGGACCGGGATCGCGTTGACGACGTCCCGGTCACTGCGCGCGTAGACGCCGAGGAGGATCGTCTCGCCCTGATGGAGCGGCGCCGTGACGAAGCCCGCGGAGGCGAGCAGCGCCTCCGTCGCCGAGTACACCTCGTGCGGCGGGAAGCGCAGCGGATTCGGAGAGCCGGCTCCCAGTCCGAGCGGAGTGGCCCGGGCCACGTCGCGACTCCGCTCTCTGAGGACGACCGCGAGGCCGGTCGCCTCGGTGAGCGCCTGGAGCAGCTCTTCGACCGACGAGTCCTCGTCCCAGGCGAGCTCCAGCGCGCGCTGCGGGGCGGGAAGCACGCAGGCGGGGACCGCTCGCCGCGCGGGCGGCGGCAGCTCCTCGCGAACGGGGACGGCGATGCAGGCGGCGGTGCACAGGGCGAGCGAGAAGAGCGGGAGTTTCATGACGGGAGGCTCCAGGGGCCGCGGCGAGACGTCCGGATCCTAGCCGCTACGGCCTGCGCGCGCCCCCGAGCGCCTCCGCCGGCCCCGGGCGGGATCGGCTCGGGAAGCGGCCGATCCCGGGTTGTCCCCGCTTTTCCTCCTTCTAAAGTAGTTGCCCTTCGAGCGGGGCCTCCGCCTGCCTCGCTCTCCCTCCGACCCCGCCTCCAGGAGCTTCCCGTGACCGTCACCAAGGACGCCGTCCTCGACGCACTGCGTCAGGTTCAGGACCCCGACCTCTTCAAGGACATCGTCACCCTCGGCTTCATCACGAAGTGCGAGGTCTCCGGCGGTTCGGTCGACGTCACGATCAACCTGACGACGCCCGCCTGTCCGGTGAAGGACCAGATGAAGGCCCAGGCGGAGGACGTCATCCGGCAGATCCCGGGCGTCACCGACGTCGCGATCGAGATGACGGCCACGGTGGCCTCGCAGTCCGGCCCGCCGCGCAAGCTCGCGCCGAACATCAAGCACATCATCGCGGTCTCCAGCGGCAAGGGAGGCGTCGGGAAGAGCACCGTCACCGTCAACCTCGCGGTCGCGCTCGCGAAGACCGGTGCGAAGGTCGGCGTGCTCGACTGTGACGTCTACGGCCCCGACATCCCGATGATGATGGGCCTCTCGGGCGAGCCCGAGGCCGACGGCAAGCGCCTGGTGCCCAAGGAGCGCCACGGGGTGAAGACCATGTCGATCGGCTACCTCATCCCCGAGGACAAGCCGGTCATCTGG
>CAZDYS010000806.1:0-1919 GCA_964509445.1 uncultured Planctomycetaceae bacterium | reverse complement strand
GGACGAGCAGGGTCGAGTCTGCGAGGAACGAGGGGCCCGTCTTCCAGAGGACCAGGAGGACACCCGGCACGGCCAGCGCGAGGAACAGGCCGCCCCAGAGCGGGAGGCGACGCCGGAGCTCCCTCAGGTCGAACTTCAGCGGGATCGGAGGAACGAAAGCCGGCGCGTCCGCGACCGAGCTGGCGGGAGTCGAGGGCTTCGTGCCGATCGCCTGGAAGCGGAGGATGGCAAGGAGGTCTCTCATCGGATCCTCAGCTGCGAGAGGGCCGCCGCGGAGGTCGCCGGGGCGAGCTTCCGCAGGTAGTAGTTCACGTCTCCGATCCCCGTGCGCGACACGTAGAGGATGTCGCCGGACCGCAGCTCGAGGTTCTCGCGGAAGTCGCCGGTCTCGACGAGATGCTCGAAGTCGATGCGCAGCGGCTTGTCGGGACCGAACTCGCCCGGGCGGACGAGGTAGACCCGCTCGAGGTTCGCGTCGTCCGTGGGGCCTCCGGCCTGCGCGAGGGCCTGGACGACGTCCATGCGCACCTTGATGGGAACGGCTCCGGGGCTGCGCACCTCCCCCATCACGAACACGTTCGTGTCCTCGGCGTCCGGCAGGAACACGACGTCGCCGTTCCGCAGCGGGACGTTGAGCGCGATGTTCCCGTGCTGCAGGAGATCGATGAGGTCGATCCAGAGGATCTCGTCCCGGCCGCGCAGGATGGCGCACTGGGACAGGAAGCTCCGGAACTCGCGGACCGGCAGGCCGCCCGCCTCGGACAGGACCTGGAGCAGGCTCCCGGCTCCCGTGAGCTCGACCGCTCCCGGACGCTCGACGCGCCCGAGGACGTAGACCTTGTTGTTCTGGTAGTCGGTCACCTCGACCGACACCTCGGGCTCGGCCACGAAGAACGCGCGCAGCTTCTCGCGCAGGAGCTCGGAGGCCTCGGCCCGGGTCCGTCCGCTCAGCTGCGTCGAGCGCGCGAGCGGGAGGTGCACCCTGCCGTCCGGCGCGACGCGGTGGCGCGCTGAGAGGTCCGGCTGGCCCAGCACGATCACCTCGATCTCGTCGCCGGGTCCGATCCGGTAGGCCTCGGTGTCCGGCGCCGGAGCGGAGGAGGTCGCCACGAGATCGACGAGACGCTGCTGCGGCGTGGGACCGGCCGGGGCGCGTTCGGCGACTCCGGACGTCTCGCCTGCCTCGATCTGAGACAGGGCGCGTACCGCATCCGGACGCGGCTTCGAGATGCAGGCGCTCAGGAGCGCCACGGACAGCACGGCGAGCCCCCAGGAGAGGCCCAGAACACGCTTCGATCGTCTTTGGGAGTGCTTCATCGCACTTCCCCCGGCGCAAGCCGAATGCCAGGTGCCTGGCACGCCGCCTGCTTGCTGGACGGGCGTGACGCAACCCGCACGGCAACCCACGACCGCGTGCTCCGAGAGCGCCCTCGCTCCGGCGCTCGAGGATCGGACGCGCCGCGTGGCGTCCGGAACGCTCGCGGGCGCTCTCCTCCAGCTCACGCACTACGGCCTGCGGTTCTTCCTGACTCCGTTCCTCTTGGCCCAGGTCGGGCTCGAGGCCTACGGCTTCTGGGCGCTGGTCTTCCAGCTCCTCGGTCTGGTGGGTCTGCACCGGCTCGGGTTCATCGGGGCCTCGGTCCCGATCGTCGCGAACCACCTGGCGGCCGGCCGAGGCGCAGAGGCGAACCGCGTGCTCCGCTCCGCCTCCCTGCTGACCCTGGGGCTCGGCCTGACGCTGCTCCTCGGACTCGCGTTCGGCATGCAGGGGCTGCTCGAGCTCCTGGGCGTCCCGGTCGACATGCGCGCGGAAGCCGCTCTTGCCGTCTGGATCACGACCGTCGCGACCCTCGTCGCGCTCGGCGCGGGAGGCTTCCAGAGCGCGCTCGAGGCGCTGCGTGAGCACGCGCGCGTCCGGC
>CAZDYS010000805.1:0-1919 GCA_964509445.1 uncultured Planctomycetaceae bacterium | reverse complement strand
GTACATGCTGCCCCGGGATATCGCCGACGACGCGAAGATGAAGGCCGTCTTCGCGTGCATGACGCAGCCCGTCTGCTTCGTCGGCCACAGCCACGTGCCGGCCGTCTATTACGAGGACCGGCGCATCTACCAGCCCAAGGGGACCGAGGGTCCCTACGACCTGGGCGACACGCCGAGTGTGCGCGTGATCATCAACGTGGGATCGGTGGGGCAGCCGCGCGACGGCGACAACCGCCTCTCCTACGTGCTGTTCGACGGTCGACACGTCACCTTCGTGCGCCTCGACTACGACCATGCGGAGGCCGCCGAGGCGATCCGCGCCGTACCCGAGCTGCCGGACCACTTGGCGGACCGGCTCTACGTCGGCCGCTAGGCCGGACCGTCTCCGGCCCCTTCAGCCCGTCTTGGAAAAGCGCCTCCCGCTCGCTCTGTTCCTCTCGTTCCTGGTCCTCTTCGGCTGGTCGATCCTGTTCGCACCGGATCCTCCGCCGGAGACCGACGACCCCAACGGAGAGACTCCCGCCGCCGGCGTGGTCGAGCCCGCCGCCGCCGTCTCCGCTCCGGCGGACGTCCCGGTCCCCGAGGGCGCGATCCAGGCCCAGGCCGAGTCCATCACCGAGCCCTTCGTCCTCGGCCGTCCGGGCGAGCCCGGGCACTACGAGGTGCGCTTCTCGAACCGCGGAGCCTCGCTGCACTCGCTGAAGTTCGGCGGCTACTACACGCGCGTCGGGCTCGACGACGCGCAGCGCGCAGACCCCGAGCACTGGCTCCCGCTGCTCGAGCCGATCGAGACGCTGGAGGGGACGACCGGCTCGCTCCTGTTCCGGACGACGAAGGACTCCGCGCTGCTGGCGCCGGCGGACCTCGATCGCGTGCTGTGGGAGATGGAGGTCTTGCGCGAGGGCTCCGAGGTGCGCGGCGCGCGGTTCACCTACGGGCCGGGGAACGGGATCCTCTTCACGAAGACGATCACCTTCACGCCGGCGAGCTGGCACATCGACGTCGAGCTGACGATCGAGAACCAGAGCTTCGCCAACGCGCCGCGCCGCGCGTCCTTCGGGCTGGTCCCGGCGGGCTGCGTTCCCCCGGAGCTCGGAGACCAGTTCTACCCGGAGCCGCGCGTGATCGCGGTTCCCTCGGACGGCGACGACGCCCAGTACGAGGCGGCGCCGAACATCGACCCCGGCGAGAGCGGGCGGCTCGACCAGGTCAGCTCCCCGGCCTGCGCCGGCGTCATCAACAAGTACTTCGCGTTCCTGCTGCGCGACGCGGAGGCGACCCAGACCGTCCTGGCCGTGGACTTCGAGGCAGTGGACGAGCTCGCGCTCCCGGGCGAGGAGGTCGAAGGACCGGCCGCCGACCCGGACGCGGAGACCGCGCGCCACCTGATCCGGGCGGAGCTCCAGCTCGCGCTCGGCATCCCGTCCGTGGGCGAGAGTCGCTCCTACCGCTACGTGGCCTACGCCGGTCCGAAGGCCCCGGGGGAGTTCGTCGAGGACTTCGAGCCGCACGCGCGCGTGCTCGAGTCCGACCTGCAGGGCGCCGGCTTCTGCGGCCTGAACTTCACCAGCATCGGGCAGGGCCTGCTCGCGATCCTGCGCTGGATCCACGCGCTGGTCGGGAACTGGGGCGTGTCGATCATCCTGCTCACGCTGATGGTGCGGCTCGCGCTGTTCCCGCTGAACCGTCGCTCGCAGACGGCGATGGCGCGCTACCAGACCAAGATGAAGCGCGTGCAGCCGCGGCTGGACGAGCTCAAGAAGAAGTACGAGAACGACCAGCAGAAGCAGCGCGAGGCGCAGGCGCGCATCATGCAGGAGGAGGGCGCGTTCCCGCCGCTCGGCGGCTGCCTGCCGATGTTCCTGCAGATGCCGGTGTTCTTCGGCCTGTTCAGCATGCTGCGCGTCAGCTTCGACCTG
>CAZDYS010000804.1:0-1923 GCA_964509445.1 uncultured Planctomycetaceae bacterium | reverse complement strand
CAGCTCTACATCGCCGTCGGCATCTCCGGCGCGATCCAGCACCTCGCCGGCATGAAGACCTCTGGCGTGATCGTCGCGATCAACAAGGACGCCGAGGCGCCGATCTTCAAGGTCGCCGACTACGGCATCGTCGGAGACGCGTTCGAGGTCGTCCCGGCGCTCACCGAGGAGATCAAGAAGATCAAGGCGCAGGCCTAGGTCCACCGCAGCGAAGCTCGGCGCCACGCGCCGATCCCGTCGCCCTCCGAGACGCCCTCCTTCGCGAGGGCGTCTCGCGTTCTGGGCCTCAGGCGCGCTCGAGCTTCGCCGACATCGCGCCGACGCACTTCACGATGCGCGGGTCGGGACCGTAGGCGTGAATGCGCTCCTGCTTGAACTCGGCCGTCTCGCGAGGCCCCGTGAACACGATCACGCGGCCGGTCGCGTCGACCTCCTCGGCCATGCGGAAGGCCGTCGGCGCGTCGTGCCCGAAGACGGCGCCGAGCATCTCGATCACGTACTCGTAGGTGTGATCGTCGTCGTCGAGGAGCACGACGTGCCAGCGGTCCGCGAGACGCGTGACCTCTTTCGCGCGCGCCCGAACGCGCGGCGTGGCGACCATCGAACCCATCGCGTGCGATTCTAGGCGCACGCGAGGATCCCAGGGGTCGCTCAGCCCGGGTGGGGCTCCTCGGCGCCCGGAGAGGGCTCCAGGTCGCCCTCCGGGACGCTCGCGGTGTCCGCGGCTTCCAGGGGCTGCAGCGGCTCCGGGAGCGTCGGCAGCTCCGGCAGCGACTCGACGGCCTCCACCTCGGCCGCCACCGCGTCGTCGACGGGAGCGGCCGCCGCCGCCTCCTCCCCGCGCATCAGCTCCAGCAGCTTCGACGTGCGCTCTTCGATGTCGAGGCGGGAGGCGCGCATCGCCTCCTGCAGATCGTCGAACTCCTCCACGCGCTGCGTGAGGTTCGCGATGCGCTGCTCGAGGAGCTCGTTCTCGCCCTGGAGCGCGCGGATCTCCTGCTCGCGCGACTTCAGGCGGGCTTCGAGCTCCCGCTGACGCTGGCGGCTGTGGTCGGCGAAGTCGGTCAGCTCCTGCTGTCCCTTCGTCTCGGCCTCGAGGCGCTTGATCTCCGAGTCCCGCAGACGCGCTTCGAGGCTCTCGCGCGCCTCGGTGAGCTCGGCGACCTGCGCCTCGAGCTCCTCGATCCGATCGCGACGCCCCTCGTCCTGGCTCGCCCAGGCCGCTCGCTCGCGCGCGTGCGCCGCTTCGAGCGCTTCGGCCGCCTCGGCCAGCGAACGGGCGCGCTCCTCGGCCTCCAGGCGGAGCCGCTCCAGGTCCTCGATGCGTCCTTCCAGGTCGAGGACGCGCGCCGCGTGCTCGGCCTCGCGCGCACGGTCCGCGGCGGTCTCCTCCTGGAACTCGGCCAGGAGCTGGTGCAGTCCGTCGATCTGCTCCTCGAACCGCGTCGCGGCGGCCTCGAGCTCTTCCTTCGCCAGGCGCTGCTGTTCCTCGCGAAGGAACGCGGTCCGCGTGGCCTCCTCGAGCTCGCCCGTGCGCTCGCGCGCGCGGTCCAGCGCCTCGCGTTGTTCCGTGAGCTGCGTCACGAGCTCGCCCAGGGCGGCGTCCTTGCGCGCGACGTCCTCCTCGAGCTGCTGGATGCGCTCGACGTCCTGGGACGAGCGGTCCACCTCTTCCTGGACGACTCCCACGCGCTCGTTCATGAGCTCCGTGTGACGCTCCAGCATGAAGTGGAGCTTCTCGAAGACGTCGCGCGACGCGGCGAGCGACTCCTCGAGCCGCTCCATCTCCGGGCGCGCGCTCTCGACGTGGGCCTTCAGGCCGCGAACGTCGGTGAGGTCGTCGTCCAGCGACTCGTGCACCTCTTGGATGCGGCGGCTGGCGAGGACCATGCGGCGACGCCACTCGCGCTCCTCGAGTCGCTC
>CAZDYS010000803.1:0-1924 GCA_964509445.1 uncultured Planctomycetaceae bacterium | reverse complement strand
TCCTCCGTGTAGTTCCCCTCGCCGAGCGTGAAGAGCTCCATCAGCTCGCGCGCGAAGTTCTCGTTCGGGTGGTCGCGCCTGTTCACGTCGTTGTCGAGGTACTCGAGCATCGCGGGATCTCGCGCGATGGCGTGCACCAGCTCACGGAAGTTGCCGAGCGAGTGACCACGCAGGAGCAGCACCTGCTGGATCATCTCGTGGCTGTTCTTCACGTCGTCCATCGAGCTCGTGAAGTGGCCGTGCCAGAACAGCGTCATGCGCTCGCGCAGCGGATGCTCGCTCTCGATCAGCTGCTCCATCCACCAGTCGAGGAAATCGGAGAGCTGGTCGCGATCGTCGCGGCGGATGCGGTTCTGGAGCTTGCGGCGCTCGGCTTCGGTCAGCTCCTCCTCTCCCGCCCGGTCGCGCATCGCGCTGCGCCGACGGATCCGTTCGAAGTAGGGCGGCAGGGGGTCGTCGTCGGGAGACAGCAGGCGAAGCACGGTCGCCTCGAGGCCGTCCTCGACCGCGCGCTCGATCTCCTCGGGGGATGCGCCGAACCCGGCACGATTCAGGAGGTGCTCGGCTGCGGAGGCGTCGAAGCGGAGTTCCGAACGGACCGCTTGCCTCGCAGGGGTCGGCACCGCCAGCGCACAGACCAGTAGGAAAACCGCGCTTGTCCTCGACGTGCTCATGTCTGAATCCCTTGTCGATCCGGGAGCCTCGAGCGGACCTCGAGGCCTCTCCTCCCCTTTCAGGATCCGCGTTTCCGCCGCGTTCCGCCAGGGGGCGAGTCGCTAGGATCCCCCCTCGAGCCATGACCGCGTCCCACCGCTTCTCTCCGCCGCCGGCAGATCTCTCCTCGTTCGTGTCGTCGCTGCGGACCTCCGGGCGACTCGTCGACGTCGACTGCGAGGTCGATGCGGAGCTGGAGGTCCCGGAGATCCACCGACGCGTGATCGCCGCGGGAGGGCCTGCGCTGCTGTTCCGGAACGTCCGGGGAGCGGACTTCCCGCTCGCGGTCAACCTGTTCGGGACCGCGGACCGCGTCCTCTCCGCGTTCGGGGAGCGGCCCCGTGCGCTGATCGAGGAGGTCGCCAAGCTGCCGGAGGAGCTCGTTCCCCCGACGCTCGGCAAGTTGTGGGCAAAACGCTCGCTGTTCGGCTCCCTGGCGCGCGTCGGCACGAGCTCGCCGCGTCGCGCCCCCGTGCTCGAGAACGTCGTCGAGCCGCGCCTGTCCGCGCTGCCGGCCACGAAGAGCTGGATCCGCGACGGGGGTCGCTTCCTCACGCTTCCGCTGGTCTACACCCAGCACCCCGAGACCGGCGTCCCGAACCTCGGCATGTACCGCGTGCAGCTGTACGACGACCGCACGACGGGGATGCACTTCCAGATCGGAAAGGGCGGCGGCTTCCACCTGAAGGTCGCCGCCGACCGGGACGAACGCCTGCCCTTGAACGTCCACCTGGGCGGACCGCCGGCGCTGATCCTCGGTGCCATCGCCCCGCTGCCGGAGAACGTCCCGGAGACGCTGCTGGTCAGCCTGCTGCTCGCACGCCGCCTGCCGATGGCGCGCCACGCCTCCAGCTCGCTGCCCTTCGTGGGCACGGCGGAGTTCGTGCTGTCGGGATCCCTCGATCCCCACGCGCGCCGCCCCGAGGGGCCCTTCGGCGACCACTACGGGTACTACTCGGAGACGCACGACTATCCGGTCTTCGACGTCGAGAAGGTCTTTCACCGCAACGACGCGATCTTCCCCGCGACCGTCGTCGGCAAGCCGCGCCAGGAGGACTTCTTCCTGGGCGACTACGTCCAGGACCTGCTCGCGCCGCTGTTCCCGCTGGCGATGCCCGCGGTCCGCGACCTGTGGAGCTACGGCGAGACGGGCTATCACGCGCTCGCCTCGGCGGTCGTCCAGAACCGCTACAAGCGCGAGGCCATGGCG
>CAZDYS010000802.1:0-1930 GCA_964509445.1 uncultured Planctomycetaceae bacterium | reverse complement strand
TGGCTCGAGGAGCGCCGGGCGCGGGGCTAGGAGCGGCTCCGCGGCAGCGCGTCGCGAGCAGGCGCGGAGCGGCCGCTGAACAGCACCCAGGCGAAGAGCAGCACGCCGGTTCCGATCGCGAAGGAGAGCCGCACCGGCAGCGGAGCGTGGGGGCTGACGAACGCCTCGATCAGTCCCGCGAGCACGAGCATCGGGAACATGGCCGACAAGAGCTCGAGCGCGCGCTTGCTCTCCAGCTGCAGCGCGACGCGACGCGTCCGCGGACCGGGCCGCACGAAGCCACGCACGAGCACGAGGCCGGCGGTTCCCGAGAGCACGATGGCCTGGATCTCGAGCACGCCGTGGCACCACAGGATCGAGGAGATCGCGCCGGCCTGTCCCCAGTGTCCCGCCACGGCGGTGTACGTGCCGAGCATCAGCGCGTTCGTCGAGAGGATGAACAGGTACAGCGGCGGGATCAGCGCGCTCCCGAAGAACAGGATGGACACGCCGATGTTGTGGAGCATCAGCCAGCCGGCCGTCGTGGGGGACTCGCCCAGCCCGAACGTGAAGTTGCCGCGGAAGGGCTCGCCGGCCTCCGTGGCGCGGAGCTGCTCGATCTCCGTCGAGACCATCTCCGGCGACAGGAGCGACGGAGCCAGGTCCAGGTCGCGCGACACCGCGTAGTAGGCGAGCGCCGCCAGGCCGTACATCAGGGCCAGCGAGAGGCTGGTCAGCTTCCACTCGGAGCGGATCGCGCGCGGCACCGTGCGGAAGTAGTAGCGCGCGAGCCGCACCGGCCAGGGGAGGCGCTGCTCGTGTCGGTCCGTGTACAGCACCCCGTGCGCGAGCGCGATCCAGTGGCGGGCTTCCGCCGCACGGCGCGGATCCTCGCCGGTCGCCTCCAGTCGCGCCACGAGCGCGCAGGCGTGCCGGTACAGGCGCGGGAAGGCCAGGAGGTCCTCGTCCTTCCAGCCGACCAGGCCGGTGCTCCGGGCGCGACGCACGCTGGCGCGCAGCGCCTTCAGGAGCTGGACCTCCGAGTCCTGGGTCGGTCGCCGTCCGGATGCCATGCACACACGGTACCGCGATCGGCGCCGGCATCGATCCCCCGTGTTCGTCGGAAGCGCTTCCCCGCGGGCCCTGGGGGAGATCCAGCCGCGGTGCTAGGCTGGCCCGGGATGAGCACCCTCGTCGTCGAGACGCCCGAAGGCCTGGTGTTGCAGCGGGACCTGGCGGGCGCCGGTTCGCGCGCCGCCGCCGGGGCGCTGGACGCCCTCCTGTGGGCAATGGTGTTCTTCGGGTTCGCGCTGCTGATGTCGCTCGTGCTGCCGGACGCGGTCGCCATCGTGCTGGCCGGCGGGACGGTGCTCCTGGTGGCCTACCACGTCCTGTTCCCGATGTTCTGGAACGGACAGACGCCGGGGAAGCGGCTCCTCGGGCTGACCGTCGTGGACGAGCGCGGGCTGCCTGCGACGCCCATGCAGCACGCGCTGCGGGGACTCCTGTTCCCGGCCGAGGCCTTCGTGCTCGTGCCGGTGCCGCTCGGCCTCCTGCTGGTGCTCGCGACCGAGCGCCACCAGCGTCTGGGCGATCTCGTGGCCGGGACGCAGGTGGTCCGCGACGTCGGCGAGCGCGGCGGATCCGGCGTCCTCGCCCGCACGCGCTGGTCCGAGCTGAAGGAGCGGCGCCTGCCGCTCGTCCCGGCGCACGCCGCACGGTTCGAGGCCGAGGACCTCGACCTCCTCCGCCAGCTCATCGGCCGTCGTGGCTTCGAGGCGGAGGCACGACGCCGCCTTCTGAAGCGCGCCCTCGCGCACTACCTCGCGCGGCTCGACTTCGAGCCCTTCGAGGTGAGCTCCGCGAAGGAAGCCCGCAACCTGCTCGGCGAGCTCTACCTGTTCGTGCGCGAGATGCGCACGGGTCGCTAGCTCCCGTCGTCCTCCACGTC
>CAZDYS010000801.1:0-1931 GCA_964509445.1 uncultured Planctomycetaceae bacterium | reverse complement strand
CCGCGCGGCAGCTGAAGATCGGGTCCGTCGCCTCGTCCGTGGCGTTCGAGTTGTCGACCGTCACGGAGCTGTTGCAGTCGACGGCGATCGCGTCGGCGCAGTTGTCGCCGTCACCGCCCGAGGGGGTGCTGGAGCACGCGACGGAGACCGTGATCTCACCGCGGCTCGCATCGCTCCAGGAGGCGGCCTGGACGAGGTAGGTGTTGCCGGGCGTGAGACCCGCGACGGTGAGCTCGGAGAGGAACCCGTCGCCTTCGTCCTCGGAGCACGCGAGCTCGGTCAGCGCGCCGCAGCTGCCGTCGTAGACGGCGAGCAGCGTGTCGGAGACCAGGCTGGCGTTCGTGTCGATGTCGGCGATGTCGCCGGTCGCGACGAAGGAGAACCACAGCGAGCCGACGCCGTTGAGGCCGGGACCGCTGAAGTGACAGTCGAAGCCCGGATCGCTGGCGTCGTCCGTCGCGGACGTGTTGTCGACCGTGGCGCTGCCGCCGCAGTCGATGCCGACCGGGGAGTCACAGGAGTCGCCGGGAACGCCCGCACGCGGCTGCGGCTTGTTCCCGAGCTGCGCGAACTTGTTCTTCCCGCGGCGGCGCTTGGGCACGACCTTGTGCGAGACCTCCTTGATCTCGCCGGTGTTCGGCACCGTCAGGACCTGCAGCACGATGCGCTCGTTCCGGCCGTCGAAGGAGAACTCGAGCGGATCGACGCCGGTGCCGCGGTTGTTGAAGTAGAGCGTGAACTTGTTGCCCACGTCGACGAACTCGAAGGTGCCGTTCGAGAGCGGCTGCGAGTTGCGCATGGTGCCGTCGGGCAGTCCGACGGTGACGAAGGCGTCCGGGACGGTGGTGCAACCACAGTCCCCATCGACGACGTTGATGGCAACGTCCGCTTTGTCGCGCTGGCCCTGGGGGAGACCGAACGCGACCGCGGAGGTTGCAAGGAGGGCCATGCCGGTGGCGACCTGGCGCTTGAGGCTCGGGATCATGACGAATCCTGTGAGGGAGAACGGGGCCCCGCGCCTCGGCGCGCGGCGTTTCGCACGCGCACGGGGGAGATGCGGGAGTCAGGGATGCATCCCACCCTAGAGCCCGTTTCACGAAGGATGTTGCATCAACTCGCGCTGGCTGCGCCCGGGAGCCAGCTCGTCCGCGCCCGCCCGGAAGGACTTTCTCGCCCCTGCCAGAACGGCCTCCCCCCAACGACAGCGGGGAGCCGAGGCCGAAGCCCCGGCTCCCCGCGAGGAACCAAGTCCTGCTAGTGGATTACTGGCAGAAGCTGAGGTTGTCGACCGCGGCCGAGCTGGCGAAGTTCACGTCCAGTCGGATCACGTTCTCGGCGTCGAAGCCGGCGTCCTCGACCGCCGTGGCGGTCGCGTGCATGCCGGGCTGGTCGGCCAGCGTCGTCAGGTCGAGCGTGCCGTTACCCGGCGCGCCCTCGATGGCGATGTCGTTCGTCCAGCCGCCGGGCACCGTGTAGGTACGCGTCGCGCCGGAGTCATCGGTGAGGACCAGGGTGGCGTCCTGGACGCCCGGGCCGAGGTCGACGTCGATGAGGTCGATCGACAGGCACTCGGACGGCGAGACGAAGTCGATGGAGAGGGTACCGCCATCGTGGTCGTCCGTAGCCGTGTCGAAGATGCCGGGCACCGACTGCAGCGGGAGACCCTGGAGGATCAGCGCGTTGCCGGTGTCGACCAGGAGGTCTTCGTCGCTACCGCCGAAGTTCGGGCCGAACTCGGAGGTGTCGAAGATCGCCGGACCGAAGTTCGCGCCGGAACCGGTGATGACCACCATGTTCCCGAACTCGGTGTCGATGTCCTGACCGTTGACGAGAGCGGTGCTCATGTCGTCCTCGGTCTCGAAGTCGAGCGTCACGCAGACGCGGCAGCCGGCCACGTCGGCACCGATCGACACGTCGTCCACGAAGAAGTT
>CAZDYS010000800.1:0-1934 GCA_964509445.1 uncultured Planctomycetaceae bacterium | reverse complement strand
CCTCGGCCTCGCGGCGCAGCCCGGCGAGCTCCGACGGGACCTCCGCGGGCACGCGCGCGAACGCCGCGCGAGCGTCCTGCGGTCGGTCCGCGCGCGCGTAGGCGATCGCCAGCAGGAGGTGCGCCTCGAGGTCCGCGACCGTGCTGGGCTCCTCCGCCGCGAGGTCGACCAGGGGCTCGAGCCAGCGCAGCGCGGTGTCCACGCGGTCGTAGCGCAGGTAGGCCTCGCCGTAAGAACGGCGCACGTCCGGCCGGCGCATGTTCTCCTTCATCAGCCCGTAGCCCAGGAGGAGCGCCTCGTAGGCCGCCGGTTCGCCCTCGCTCGGACGGAGTAGCACCCGCATCCGCGCGAGCAGGCCGTCCAGCGTGCCGGTATCCCGGTGCAGCAGCCGGAGAGCCTCCTCGTGTGCCTCGCTGTCCTCCGCCCGGCGCGCGAGCTCCCGCTTCCAGTCGTCGAGCTGCGCGGGGTCCACCTCGACCTCCTCCAGGATCCGCCGTGCCCTCGTGCGGTGGCGGTCGGCGCGAACGAAGGCGCTGCGCCGCTCCTCGAGTCCGCAGTCGTCGTAGAGCTCGATGCGGCCGCGGAACGAGCCCACCGCCAGCCGGCGCCCAAGCGGGCCGAACCGCGCGAGCACGCCACGACTCCAGGGGTTCTCGAGTCCCAACACGCGCTCTCCTCGGGCGACGTCCCACAGCGTCCCACCGGAGCTGAGCGAGAAGGCCGCGAGCCGCTCGCCGTCCGGAGACAGGCCGAGGCCCACGAACCCCGTCGACTGCGCGTCGTCCTCCACCCGGAGGGTCTTCCGGTGCCGACCGCTCACGGCCTCGCCCCTCCCGCCAGCCACCTCGTGGAGCTCGATCGTTCCGAGTGCCCCGGAGCAGGCGACGTGACGACCCGAACGATCGAGCGCGATCCTCCGCACGACGTCGAACCCCGTCTGCAACCGCGTGACCGGTGTCGTGCCCTCGAGCACGACGACTTCGCCCCCCGGAACGGACACGAACGTCCGGTCTCCCGTCGCGGCAGAAGCCGCATACTTCGCCCCTTCGATCCGGGTCAGCTCGAGGAACTCCCAGCCGTCTCGCGCGCGTCGCCAGCGCGCGATGCCGGCGCCGTCGACCAGCACGCGCAGGAGGGCCCCATCGCCGGTGAACGACGGGAACCGCAGATCGCGAAGCCCCTCGGAGAGGAGCTCTTCGGGAAGCTCGAGCACCTCTTCGACGGCCGCCGTCGGCAGATCCCAGAGGCGTAGGCGCCCGTCGCGGTAGCTCACGGCGACCCGGTCCTCGGCGGGGTCGAACGCCGCCCCGACGGCCGCGGCCGCGACCCCCAGGAGCACGCGCCGCAGACTGCCCGTCTTCGCGTCCCAGACGCGCACGGTCGCGTCCCGACTCGTCGACACCAGCTGCGTGCCGGCCGCGTCGAACGCCAGGGAGTACACGTCGGAGTGGTGGCCGATCAGGGAGACGGTGCCCGCGGAGAGACGCGGGTTCCAGGCCCGCAGCGTGCCGTCCCAGGCCCCGCTCACGAGCCTCCCGTCGTCCAGGAACTCCGCGCCTCCGACCTCGCGCGTGTGCCCCAGGAGGGTCTGCACGTGCACGCCGAGCGGAGCGTGGACCAGCGCGATCGCTCCGTCGACGCCGGCCGACGCGATCCACTCGTCGTCCTGCGAGAAGGCGACGTCCGGGACGCGTCCGCGGTGCGGCGTCCAGGTGCGCAGGGGCTCCAGGTCGGTCGCCCGCCAGAGGCGCACGGCGCCGTCGCGGCCCGAGGTGACGAGGAACCGCCCGTCCGCGCTCACGTCGAGCGCATCGACTCCGTCCGCGTGCGCCAGCACCGAGGCGAGCGTCCGTCCGTCCCCGATCGCCGTCAGCCGGAGCACGCCGTCGCGGTGCCCGGTCACGAGCAGCTCGTCGTCCCCCGTCACGGCGAGG
>CAZDYS010000799.1:1073-1936 GCA_964509445.1 uncultured Planctomycetaceae bacterium | reverse complement strand
GGACCTCCGCGATCGTCCAGAGCTCCTCGGCCTCGGGGTCGTCCGCGAGCCGCCACAGTCCGCGGCTGCGCTCGACCTCCATCCACAGGAGCGACGGACGGCCGTCCTCGCCGAGCACGAAGTCGACGCGTCCCTCGGGCGCGCCCGCGTCCCAGGCCTGCGGTGCCGGAGCCTCCGCGTCGAGGCGACGGCTCAGCACCCGGCTCGCACCTCCGCCGGCCCCGGTGGTCCAGGCGACCACGGCTCCGCTCGCGTCCACCCGCAGCCTCGGACCGTTCACCGGACAGCCCGGCAGCGTCCAGCCGTCCACGTGCACCGGCCGCGGCTCGGACCAGCGCGCGAACGGCGCCGCGGCGCTGGAGAAGGCCACGTCGCGCACCTCGGCGTCCGAGCGATCGCGCCAGCAGGCGACCAGGCGGTCCCCGTCCGGGGACGCCGCGAGGCTCGTGGGGCAGCACTCGCAGGTACGGTCGTCGAGCAGCCGCTCCGGGCCCAGCGTGCCGTCGAGCGCGACCGTGCGGAAGCGCAGCTGCATCGCGCCGCGCCCGTGGCCGTGCTCGCCGTCCGCGTGCTCGCCTCCCTCGTGCATCGCGCGGCCGTCGAGCCAGAGGACGCCGAAGCCCGCCTCGAGAGCGACGACCGACGCGAACCCGTGCTCCGTCGGCGAGGTGTCGTCGTGCATCCAGAAGGGCGGGTCCCAGCGCTCTCCTCCGTCGCGCGAGAGCGCTGCACGCACGCCGTAGGCGTAGGTCCCGTCACCCAGGCGTTCGAGCCAGTGCGCGAGCAGCACTCCGTCCCGGTGCGCGGTGAGCGAGGGCACGTCCGCCCAGTTCACGAACCAGTCCTCGCCGGTCGCGATGGTG
>CAZDYS010000799.1:0-1052 GCA_964509445.1 uncultured Planctomycetaceae bacterium | reverse complement strand
GTCTCCCTGAGGCGACTGAACGCGAGGCGCGCGCTGCCGTCCGCGCGCGTCTCGACCCAGGAGAGCCGCAGGACCCCGTCGGCGCCGGCGTCCAGGTGCGGCTGTCCGCTGGCGGCGTCGGGACCCACCGGGACCTCCAGCGGCTCCAGGGCCTGGGTCGCTGCGCAGGCCACCGCGAGCGCGGTGACCAGGCTCATCCCCGCGGCTCCTCCTCGAGCCGGTCCAGGCTGCGCTCGAGCTCCTCGAGCACGCCGGTCAGGTGCGCCTCCTCTTCGTGGCTCAGGTTGCCGTGCGTCTTCTCGCGCAGCATCACGAGGTCGGCCACGACCATCCGCGCCGCGTCGAGGTTGACCTCGCGCTTGCCCGTCAGCGGGTTCTCCGCGGCGCCCATGCCGAGCATCGCCTGGACGCCCAGCTTCTGGACGAACAGCTGGAAGTTGCCTCCCGGCAGCGGGAGGTCGGCGGCCGTGCGTTCGCTCACGAGGCGGGCGTCTGCGTCGTCCGTGGAACGACGGGGTCGGAGGTGGACTCGCGCCGCGCGAGCGCAGCGGCGACGAACCCGCGGAAGATCGGGTGCGGCGCGAGCGGCGAGCTCTTGAACTCCGGGTGGAACTGCACGCCGACGAAGAACGGGTGCTCGGGGATCTCGATGATCTCGACCAGGTCCAGCTCCGGGTGGACGCCGCTCGGCACCAGCCCGGCGGCCTCGAGCCGTTCGCGGTAGTCGTTGTTGAACTCGAACCGGTGCCGGTGACGCTCGGAGATGTCGAGCGAGCCGTAGAGACGATGGGCGAGCGTTCCCTCGCGCAGCCGGCAGGGGTAGGCGCCGAGGCGCATCGTGCCGCCCTTCTGCTCGACGTCGGCCTGGGACTCCATCAGGTGGATGACCGGGTCCGGCGTGTGGGGCGTGTGCTCGAGCGTGTGCGCCTCCGAGAGGCCGCAGACGTTGCGCGCGAACTCGATCACCGCGGTCTGCAGGCCCAGGCAGCTGCCGAAGGACGGCACGCCGTTCTCGCGGGCCCACCGGATCGCGCGGATCTTGCCCTCCAGTC
>CAZDYS010000798.1:0-1943 GCA_964509445.1 uncultured Planctomycetaceae bacterium | reverse complement strand
GGAAGTCCGCATAGGGGCCGGCGGCCTCGATCACGTCGGGGAGCGGCTCCGTGATGTCGCGCCACGGCAGACCGGTGTTGGAGATCGACATCCGAGCGCGAGGCAGAGGAGCGGGAGCGGGCGGAGAGAGCGAAGCATGCGGGACTTGTCCATGGGTCGGGCGATCAGCGGGTCCAGGGAAGCCTATCGCGGATTCCGGGAGGGACCAATTCCGGCGCGGCCGGAGGCTCCTCCTACGACGATGCGGCCTCCCGGTGAGATCCGCCCATCGGTTCCGAAGTGGAAAGTCGTTCTCGCGGCGCACGGGCCGGGTCCGGCGCGCCGCGCGGGCGGAACCGCACGGGGCGAGGCCTGGACAGCGGACGCGCCATCGACGCTAATCCCCGCGGCCCCATCCCCGAGCTCCATGCCGCACCTCGCCGTCTCTTCGGTCGTCTCGAACCCGTTCGTGCTCGCGATCCTGCTCTACCTGCTCGCGCTCGTCGCGGTGGGCTGGAGGAAGGCCAAGAAGGTCCAGGACAGCGACGACTTCATGGTCGCCGGGCGCTCGCTGCCCTGGTACGTGCTGGTCGGGACGCTGCTCGCGACCTGGATCGGCTCCGGGAGCCTCTTCAGCGGCGCCGGGCTCGGCTACCGCAACGGCCTGGCCGGACTGTGGTCCTCCGGGGGGGCCTGGGTCGGCATCGTGCTGGTGTTCTTCATCGCGAAGCGCATCCGCAACCTCGGCAAGGTGACCGTCCCGGACGTGTTCGAGGCGCGCTACGGCAAGCTCGCGGCGACGCTCGCCACGATCACGACGGTGATCGCGTAC
The DNA here is from genome assembly GCA_964509445.1 of uncultured Planctomycetaceae bacterium. Lineage (GTDB taxonomy): Bacteria > Planctomycetota > UBA1135 > UBA1135 > CAZDYS01. The sequence continues at coordinate 1,132 of CAZDYS010000798.1, read as the reverse complement.
CTCACGATCGTGTCCTACCAGTTCAAGGGCGGCGGGAAGGTGCTGTCGATCGTGACGGAGGGCGCGATCTCCGCCGAGGCCGGCATCGTGATCACCGCGGTCTTCGCGATCCTCTACACGGTGCTCGCGGGGATGCTCTCGGTCGTCTACACGGACGTCGTCAACGGGGTGCTGATGACGATCGGTTGCGTCGCCACGCTCGGGTTCCTGCTCGTGGAGGTCGGAGGGCTCGACGTCGTGCTGCAGTCCGCGGAAGCCGCGGGCAAGTGGGGCTTGTTCGGACACTGGGCCGCAGAGAGCGACAGCGGAGCCTCCGGCCCGGTCGTCGCGATCAGCCTCTGCGTGCCGACCATGCTGCTGCTGCTCGGCGACGCGAACATGTACCAGCGGATCTTCTCGGCCCGCGACGGCGGAACCGCACGGAAGGCCGTCTTCTTCTGGGTCCTGGGCGTCGTGCTGCTCGAGTCGTGCATCTCCCTACTCGGACTGACCGGAAGCGTGGCCGCCGAGCAGGGACTGATCGACGATCTCGCGCTCCAGGGAAAGAGCGCGACCGAGACCGTGATCCCGACCCTCGCCCTGGGTGCGGTCCCCACGTTCCTGGGGATGCTCCTGGTCGCGACGATGATGGCGGTCATCGTTTCCACCGCGGACTCGTTCCTTCTGATCCCCGCCACCAACCTGACCCGCGACGTCTACCAGCGCTGGATCGCTCCGAATGCCGCACAGTCGACGGTGGTGCGGATCAGCCGGGTGCTGGTACTGCTCCTGGGGGTCGGCGCCTATCTGCTGGTGGACCAGTTCCCCACCGTGCTGGCGGCGGCCTACACCGCGTACCTGATCTACGGCGCGTCGATCACCCCGTCCCTGCTGGCGGCGTTCCTGTGGAAGCGGGCGACCTGGCAGGGAGCCGTGGCGTCCATCCTGAGCGGCGCGGTCGTGACGATCCTCTGGAAGTTCGTGATCGACACGGCGGACTTCCACCCGTTCCTCGCCGAGGTCACCTACCCCGCCGTGGCCCTGAGCATCCTGGCGCTCGTCGTCGTCAGCCTGATGACTCCCGCGCCCGATCGATCCGTGATCGCGCCCTTCTTCGACGAGGACGGCGCGGCCGCCTGAGCCGCTACTCCCC
>CAZDYS010000797.1:0-1944 GCA_964509445.1 uncultured Planctomycetaceae bacterium | reverse complement strand
CGAAGCCGCTGCCCTTCCGCGTCGAGGGAACCGCGAGCGCGCTCCAGCTGCACGTGCTCGACCACTCCTGCCCGATCGCGCACCCCGAAGGCCCGGCGCCCTGGCGATTCGACGGGCAGGCGGTGCCGGTGCAGCTGGTCGGCTTCTATGCGGAGGACGCCGGCGGCGTCCTCACCCACCACGGGCAACGCAGCCACGTGCACGCGGTCCTTCCGGAGGAGGGCGTCGCGGGCCACGTCGACGCGGTCCGCTTCGAGGGAATGGACGTCGCCAGCGCGCGCCTCTTCCTCCCGGCGCTCCGCTGACGACCGCCGCGCTCAGGGCCCGAGGAACGAGACGACCCCGGTGTCCATGTCGTAGACGGCGCCGACGAGTCGGATCGCTCCCTCTTGCTCCAGGTCGGCGAGGATCGGGGATCCGATGCGGATCGCGTCCAGCGCGTCCTGCACGTTCCGCTCGCAGACCTGGTGCACGAACTCCGGGTTCGCGCTGGTCGTCTCTCCGACGTAGTCCGACCGCGAGGCGTTCACGGCCGGCGCGATGTTCGCGAGCATGCCGGTGATGTTGCCGAGCTCGACCCCGTCGATGGCGGCCTTCACGGCGCCGCAGTGCTCGTGCCCCATCACCAGGATCAGCTTGGAGCCCGCGACCGCGCAGGCGAACTCCATGCTGCCGAGGATGTCGTCGTTGACGAAGTTCCCCGCGACACGCGCGACGAACACGTCGCCGATGCCGCGATCGAACACGTCCTCGACCGGAACGCGGCTGTCGACGCAGGACAGCACGATCGCCTTCGGGTACTGCGCGTCCGTGCTCTTGCGCACCATCGCGGAGTGATCCCGAAGCGTGAGGTCGTTCGTGACGAAGCGGTGGTTGCCCTCGCGCAGGAGCTCGAGCACGCGATAGGGCGTCAGGGCCGCCTGCTCCTCGGCGGTCAGGACCTCTTCGCGCAGCGCATCCCCGGAGGACGCGGGCGCGGCCGCACAGGCCCAGGAGAAGAACGAAAGGAAGACGACAGGCAGGAAACGCATGAGGAGGGAGCAGCCTTCGTGGTGCTGCGAGGGGAACGAGCCGGAGGGTCGAGGGACGATCCCACCAGGAGCGACGAGGGTCGCGTCCGAGCGCCTCGATCGCCGGTCCGGTGCGTGCTCTGTCGCACCACCGGCGGAGGGCCGCTCACGAGTGGCGTCGCCTCTCCGCCGTCCCTCGCGGGCCGCTCTCCTAGGCCGAAGGGCCGCGCGTTTCCCGCTCCGTCCGCCAGTTCCACGGGGGCGCGCCGGCGCGCGGCGTCTCCCGTAGACCTGTCCAGGTTCTCTCCGCGATGTGCTCCGTCGCGCGGCTCCGCGTCGACGAAGCGCTCACACCACGCGCAGCACTTCGCCCGTGCGCCGCCCCTCGACGCTCTTCGCGTAGGCGAGCGCGGCGCGCGCCGCCGGAACCGGCTCGAACCCGCGGAAGAACGGTGCGTAGGCGTCGAGCGCCTCGGTGATCACGCCGGGGCTCACGACGTTGATCCGCTGACCGCGCTCGAGCTCGATCGACGCCGCGAGAGCGAACGCGTTGAGCGCGCCATTGACCATCGACGCCGAGGTCCCCTGGACGATCGGGTCCTCGTCGAGCACGCCGCCGGTCAGCGTGAACGAGCCGCCGTCCGCCACGTGCTCGCGGCCGAGGAGCACGAGGTTGACCTGCCCCATCAGCTTGTCGCGCAGACCGACGTCGTAGTCCTCCGCGGTCATCTCGGCGAGCGGCTTGAAGGTGACGTGCCCGGCGGCGCTGACGACGGCGTCCACGGACCCGACCTCGGCGTAGGCGCGGCGGATCGAGTCCGCATCCGTCAGGTCCAGCTGCACGTCGCCGGAGCTCCGGCCCGCGCGCAGGAGTTCGTGACGGGCTCCGAGCTCGTCCGCGACGGCTCGACCGATGGTGCCCGAGGCACCGACC
>CAZDYS010000796.1:0-1946 GCA_964509445.1 uncultured Planctomycetaceae bacterium | reverse complement strand
TCTCGAACGGCCCGGAGATCGCGCCCGGCACGCGCGTCGTCGTGGTGGAGGTACAGCGCTCTGGCCGGCTCCTGGTGGAGGAGGCGCCCGCGTCCGCGTGATCCTCGCGGTCCTCCTGCTCGCGCTCGGGCTCGGCCTGATCGTCGCCGAGGTGTTGTTCCCGAGCTTCGGCGTCCTGTCCGTGCTCGCGGCCGCGGCGATCGTGGGGGCCATCGTGGTCGCGTTCCAGGAGTCGTCGACGCTGGGCTTCCAGTTCCTCGGCACGACCATGGTGCTGCTGCCGCTCACGGTCCTCCTGGGGTTCAAGGTGTTCCCCAAGAGTCCGGTCGGCAAGCACATGGTGTCCGCCGGGCTCTCCTTCGAGAGCGAGGCGGCCACGGACCCGCGCGACCTCGAGCTGGTCGGGGTAGAGGGCACCGCGGAGTCGGACTGTCGTCCGGCCGGCGTCGCGCGGCTGTCCGGCAGACGCGTGGACGTGGTCACGCGCGGCGAGTGGATCGAGTCCGGTCAGCCCGTCGTGGTGGTGGCCGTGAAGGGAAACCGGGTGGTGGTCTCCGCACGCGCCGCCCAAGAGGTTGAGGCCGATCCCGACGGGATCGATGACCCCGAGAGCGAAGAGGTGGGATGATGACGGCACTGTGGATGGTGTTCCCCGCGGCCCAGGAGCGAACCGGCTCCGCGTCGGAGGGGATGGGCATGCTCGAGACCCTGATGTGGGTCGTGGGCGGGCTCTTCTTCCTGGCCTTCGCGCTCGTCTTCGTGCGCTACGCCAACCTCTACGTGCGCTCGGTGCTCACGCGGGCCGGCGTCGGCCTGTTCGACATGGTCGCCATGAGTCTGCGCCGGGTCAGTCCGGCCCAGATCGTGAACGCGCGAGTCAACCTCGTGCAGGCGCGGCTGGACGACGTGGACAAGCGCGACCTCGAGGCGCACCTGCTCGCGGGCGGGAACGTGATGCGCGTCGTGCGCGCCCTGATCGCCGCGGACCGCGCGGGCATCGACCTGCCGTTCGCGACCGCCGCGAGCATCGACCTCGCGGGACGGGACGTGCTCGACGCGGTGAAGACGAGCGTCAACCCCAAGGTCATCGACTGCCCGAACCCCGCCTCCGGCAAGACCGAGGTGGCCGCGGTCGCCAAGGACGGCATCCAGGTGCTCGCGAAGGCGCGGGTGACGGTCCGCACGAACATCGCGCGCCTGGTCGGCGGTGCGACGGACGAGACCATCATCGCCCGCGTGGGCGAGGGCATCGTGTCGACCATCGGCTCCAAGGAGACGCACAAGGAGGTGCTCGAGAACCCCGACGACATCTCGAAGACGGTGCTCGCGCGCGGACTGGACGCGGGAACCGCCTACGAGATCGTGTCGATCGACATCGCGGACGTCGACATCGGCGCGAACATCGGCGCGCGCCTGCAGGCGGACCAGGCCGAGGCGGACAAGCGCGTGGCGCAGGCCAACGCGGAGAAGCGTCGCGCGATGGCCGTGGCCGCGGAGCAGGAGTTCAAGGCGGCGGTCGTCGAGAACCGTGCGAAGGTCACGCTCGCCCAGGCCGAGGTGCCCAAGGCCACGGCCGAGGCCCTGCGCGCAGGCAGGCTCGGCGTGATGGACCTCTACCGGCTCGAGAACATCCAGTCCGACACGAAGATGCGCGGCAGCCTGAGTGAGGGCGACCGCCCGACGCCGCCCGCGACCTGATGCCGGACGAGCTCAAGGAGCTGCTCGAGCGCTTCGGGCTCTACCTGGTCTGGTTCGTGATCCTGACCGGGGGCGCGCTGTTCCGCTGGATCCGCAGCGTGGCGGACGCCTTCAGCAAGGAGCTGGACAAGAAGCGCAAGCGCGACCGCGGCGAGGACCTGGACGTGCCCGCGACGCCGCCCGCGACCGAGCCGGCGCGCTCCCGCGGGGCACGCGCCGAGGACGACGAGCGCGCGGGCCGGGACCTG
>CAZDYS010000795.1:0-1950 GCA_964509445.1 uncultured Planctomycetaceae bacterium | reverse complement strand
CCCCTCGGCGCCGGGCAGCTCCTGGGACGTAGATCGTCGCGACGCGCCGATCGCGACCTGGGCGCGCTACGCGACGGTTCCCGTGCTCAACATGGAGAGCGCGCTGTGGCACCCGATGCAGGCGCTCGCGGACCTGGTGACCCTGCGCGGGCACCTGGGCTCGCTCCAGGGGCGCGAGCTCGCGATCACCTGGGTCTCGTCTCCGCAGGCGGCCTCCGCCTCCGTGGTCCACTCGCTCCTGCACGGTGCGCTGCGCTGCGGCATGCGCGTGCGCGTCGCCCACCCCACCGGGTTCGAGCTCGACGAAGGCGTGCTCGACGAGGCGCGCACCCTGGCGGAGCGCTCCGGCGGCGAGCTCTCGCAGACCACCTCGCTCGAGGACGGCGTCCGCGGCGCGTCCGTCGTGTACGCGCGCTCCTGGCAGTCGCTCGAGAGCTACGGCAACCCGACGCTCGCCGCGAGCCATCGCTCGCGCACGCGCGACTGGACGCTGACCGAGTCGCTGCTCGCCGAGAGCGACGACGCGAAGGTGATGCACGCCATGCCCGTGCGTCGCAACGTCGAGATCACCGACGAGGTGCTCGACGGCCCGCGCTCGCTCCTGGTCGAGCAGGCCGGCAACCGGCTGCCGTCGCAGAAGGCGCTCCTCGCGCACCTCCTGCGCGGGAGCTGAGTCGCTCGTTGCGGCTCGCCCGCTTCTTGCCCGTTCGGTAGATTCGAGCGTCCCTCGCGAGACGCCCAGAGACGCAGCATGACCGCACCCGAGTTCGCCCACCTCCACGTCCACTCCGAGTACTCCCTGCTGGACGGTGCGAACCGCATCAAGGACCTGGTGCAGGCCTGCGTGGACGACGGCCAGCGCGCGCTCGCGCTGACGGACCACGGGAACATGTTCGGCGCGGTCGAGCTGTACCGCACCTGCAAGGCGGCCGACATCACGCCGATCGTCGGGTGCGAGGTCTACATCGCGCGCGACAGCCGCAAGAAGCCGCACCACAAGGTCCACAACCCCTACAACCACCTCACGCTGCTCGCGCGCAACGAAGAGGGGTACCGGAACCTGTTGGCGCTGAACTCGCTCGCCTACACCGAGGGGCTCCACTTCCGGCCGCGCGTCGACAAACAACTCCTGTCTCAATATGCAGGCGGGATCTCCTGTCTGTCCGGGTGTCTGTCCGGCGAGATCAACCAGCTGTTCCTCAAGGACAAGGCGGACGAGGCGGCGCAGATCGCGACCGAGCTGAAGGACCTGTTCGGTCCCGAGCACTTCTGGCTCGAGCCGCAGCGCAACGGCCTCACGATCCAGGACAAGGCGAACGAGGCGCTGGTCGACCTGCACAAGAAGACCGGCATTCCGCTGGTCGCCACGAACGACATCCACTACCTGCGCCACGAGGACTGTCAGGCGCAGGACGTCCTGTTGTGCATCAACACGGGCGCGAAGAAGGACGACGAGAAGCGCTTCCGGTTCGACACGGACACGCTGTTCTTCCGCACGCGCGAGGAGATGGCGCACATCTTCCGCGACCTGCCGGACTCGGTGCGCACGACGATGGACGTCGCCGACCAGGTCGAGTTCGAGATGACCTTCGGCAAGTACCACCTGCCGGTCTTCACGCCCGAGGACGGGAGCGATCCGGACGCGCTGTTCGACCGGCTGTGCGAGGAAGGGCTGAGCGAACGCTACGGCCCGGACCAGATCGCGAAGGCTCGCGAGCGCCTCGCCTACGAGAAGCAGGTGATCTCGGAGATGGGGTTCACCCACTACTTCCTGATCGTCTGGGACCTGATCAAGTGGGCCCGGGACAACGGCATCCCGGTCGGCCCCGGCCGGGGCTCCGCGGCGGGCTCGATCGTGGCCTACGTGCTCGACATCACGCGCGTCTGCCCGCTGCAGTACGACCTCCTGTTCGAGCGCTTCCTCAACAAGTCCCGCGTGTCGATGCCCGA
>CAZDYS010000794.1:0-1956 GCA_964509445.1 uncultured Planctomycetaceae bacterium | reverse complement strand
CGCTGGCTCGAGGCGCAGGGCCACTAGGTCCGGCTCACCGGAAACGAGCGCGGGGCGCGTTCCGATCGTCGGAACGCGCCCCGCTTGCGTAGGTGAGAAGTCGATCTACTGCATCAGGTTCGCGGTCGGGTTCCAGAGCGTGCGCTTCAGCTGGACCCGGTTCGGGTTCGTCACGTTCAGCAGCTCCTTGACGCGCTTGTCGTAGTTGAGCTGCAGCCCGATGGCGAAGTCCGACAGCGGACTGCGGTTCGGCTCGAAGCCGGCCGGCAGGTTGTGGTGCCCGGGCACCAGGATCCCGAGGTCGGCTGCGATCAGCGAGCCGTTCAGGACCATGCGGCCGAGGAAGTTCGTGTCCTTGTGGACGATCGAGAAGATCGCGTTGTTGGTGTACAGGAGCGCGTCGATCTGCAGCGGCATGTAGTCCAGGTCGCCGCGGTTGGCGTGCATGTACTCGACCGCCTGCTGGTACACCTCCGGCGTGATCCAGTCGCCCTGGTGCGTGAGCGCCGAGGTGACCGCGATCGGGTCCCCGGAGCCCGCGTCGAAGAGCAGCGGGTCGCTCGGATCCGTCGGGTCGGCGTAGGTCAACAGGTCCGTCTCCCAGCCGATCACGCCCTCCTCGCCGATCCAGGAGTCGAGCGCGGGGTCGTAGTACAGGAACGGCACGTCCGGCTGCAGCGGGTCGGGCGCGCTGAGCGGAGCGTGGTTGAAGATCGGGATCGTGGTGTCGTCCCCGTAGCTGTAGTAGCGCGGGATGTAGTTCGGGTCGTAGTGCGGGTTGGGCACGGTCGGGCTGTTGAAGTCCTCGCCGATCCCCGGGAGGAACTCCTGCGTGCGCGCCCACTCGCCGCGGTTGAACAGCGCGACCTCGGACAGCGCGAAGGACCACTCGTCGACCATGGGGTCGCCCGTGTCCGGGTTCCCGCTGGTGATCTCGTACTGCCCGGCGATGTCGTAGGTGCCGTCCGGCTGCAGGGAGGCCGGGCGCTGGAAGTCCCCGATGATGATGTTCCCGCCGGCCGTCAGCCCCAGGGCGTTCGACAAGCCGTTGTTCGAGCCGAAGTTGCGGTTGCCGTTTCCGTCGAGCTCGTCGAGGTAGACCAGGTCGCTCGGCACGTAGACGTTGCCGCGCACCAGGAGCGTTCCCTCGCCCTGGACCCAGCCGGAGATCACGAGGTCTCCGTCGATCGCGACCGTTCCGTCGATCCGGATCGGGTTGACGTAGGAGCCGGTCAGGATCACGTTGCCCTCGACGCGCTGCTGGATGCCCGTGTCGGTCGTGTTGCCGCCGAGCGCCGCCAGGCCGTAGTCCATCAGCGTGGAGATCTGGTCGCCGTCGCCGGTCACGTTGATGTGCCCCGCGGTGATCGCCCCGGTCGCCGTCGCCGCCGTGTGGTCGAACTCCACGTCGTCGATCATGCGGTTGTTGATCGCGTTCGGATCCGGGAGCTTCGTCGCCGGGTCCACGCCGCCGTCGTCCGGGATCGGAGCCGGGAAGTAGCTCGGCAGCGGACCGTCCACCTGGTCCGAGATGTTGACGTCGTAGTTGAGGTACAGGTTCTCGTGCTGCTCGGGAGTCGCTCCGGCAGGGGAGAACGCCGTGGTCGTCATGTCGCCCCAGGAGTCCTCGTAGATCAGGCTCGTCCCGTCGACGAACTCGTAGGAGAGGAAGCTGAGGTCGCTCCAGTCGGTGATCGCGGCGCCGTCGTGCTGGGCCACCGTGCCCCGCGTGTAGACGCTGCCGGCGACGAAGGAGTCCGCGTCGTAGTTGTTGTAGACCGTGCTGTTGCCGTCCATGTCGTGGCGGATCAGCAGGCTCTCGAGCGTGCCCACGCGCGCCTTCTCGAACGACCCGTAGGCCTCGTCGTCCGTGTTGAAGAAGCGATCGACGGTGTCCACCTTCGTGTGGCAGAAGATGCAGTTGACGTTGTTCGCCAGCATCGCGTACTCGAAGCC
>CAZDYS010000793.1:0-1967 GCA_964509445.1 uncultured Planctomycetaceae bacterium | reverse complement strand
TGCTCTACCTGCACTTCCGCTCGAGCGTGACCACGCTGATCGTCTGGTCCGGCGTGGTCGTCGCCTGGTCCGGCGGCTTCCTGCTCCTGTGGCTCTGCGGACAGGCGGGGTTCCTCGACCTCGAGGTGTTCGGCACGCCGCTGCGCGCGCTGCTCCAGCTCGAGGAGACCAACCTGTCGGTCGCGGTCTGGGTCGGGTTCCTCGCGCTCTTCGGCATCGCCACGGACGACGGGGTCGTGATGAGCACCTACCTCGATCAGAGCCTCGCCGCGAGGACGCCCAGGACCGTGGCGGAGGTCCGAGCCGCGGTCGTCGCGGCGGGCTCCCGCCGTGTCCGCCCCTGCCTCATGACCACGGCCACGACGCTGCTCGCGCTGCTGCCCGTCCTGACCAGCCGGGGCCGCGGCTCCGACGTGATGGTCCCGATGGCGATTCCGACCGTCGGAGGCATGACGCTGGCCCTCGTGACCATGCTCGTCGTCCCCGTTTTGTACAGCGCCGTGCAAGAACGGCGTCTCTGTCGCTGAGGAAGGCCATCCCAGCGGTTTCCCTCCCCGATGCCCGACCTAGAATGAGTGAGACCCTTCGGGCCGACGCTCGCCCGGCGCATCCAACCCACTCCGGTATCCGAAGATCCCTACCCTCATGAAGTTCCTCCAGACTCTGCTAGCGACCCTGCTCGTGCTCGGTGCCGTCTCCTCTCTGCAGGCGGCCGAGCCCTCCTCCGCTCAAGACGACGCCCAGAAGGACGCGGCCGTGATCGCCGCCCAAGCGCCGTCCTACCCGCTCGACACCTGCCTGGTCAGCGGCGAGAAGATGGACAAGCCCGTCGACGTCGTCGCGAACGGGCAGCTCCTGCGCACCTGCTGCAACACCTGCGCGAAGAAGGTGAAGGCGAACCCGACGGACTTCATCGCCAAGGTGAAGAAGGCCGTCGTCGCCGACCAGAAGGACTCCTACCCGCTCAAGACCTGCGCGGTCATGGGAGAAGAGCTCGCCGAAGAGGACATCATCGAGCACGTGCACGGCACGCGGCTCGTGCGCCTCTGCTGCAAGGGCTGCATCCGCGGGTTCCAGAAAGATCCGGCCAAGACGATGGCCAAGATCGACGCGGCGCTGATCGAGCAGCAGAAGAAGACCTACCCGATGGACACCTGCGTGGTCAGCAAGCAGAAGCTGGGCAGCATGGGCGATCCGATCGACGTGCTCTACGGCACCCAGCTCGTGCGCCTCTGCTGCAAGGGCTGCACCAAGGCCTACCAGAAGGACCCGGCCGGGACGGTCGCGAAGATCCGCGCCGCGGCCAAGAAGGCGGGCACCGCCGAGAAGAAGAAGGGCTAGCCCTTCGCCCCGCATCGGCTCGAGAGGCCGCGGCTCCCGCTCGGAGTCGCGGCCTCTCTGCGTTTCGCAGGCACGGACCGCCTCGCCACTCCCAGCGAGCGCGCCGGAACCCCGCGGCCCGACTGGCACAGCACGCGCCGCGCGGGCATCATCGGGATCGGGGAGAGGCCACCGGCGCGCCACGCGAGCCGGTGCACGGGGACTCGTCCCGCCATGCCGCGCACCGTCTCGAATCCCCCCAACCCCTGGGAGTCCACGCACGTCGAGTGGCTCGGTGAGCCCCCCGCGGCGCGCCTGGAGGTGCTCGAGGAGCGCGCGCGGACGGTGCTCTCGAGGAACGACAGCCCGGACGTCCCGTTCCGCTGGGGCGTCAACCCCTACCGCGGCTGCCAGCACGCCTGCGCCTACTGCTACGCGCGCCCCTCGCACCAGTACCTCGGCTTCGGGGCGGGCACCGACTTCGACAAGCGCATCGTCGTGAAGACGAACGCGCCGGAGTGCCTGGCGCGCGAGCTCGCGAAGAAGAGCTGGCGCGGAGAGCCGATCACCTTCTCGGGCAACACCGACTGCTACCAGCCGCTCGAGGCGTCCTACGAGCTCACGCGCGGCTGCCTCTCCGTGTGCCT
>CAZDYS010000792.1:0-1972 GCA_964509445.1 uncultured Planctomycetaceae bacterium | reverse complement strand
GTCCTCGATCTGCACCCGAACGCGCCCGTCGTCCGACGTGTAGTCGAGCCCCTCGGACGGGCCGACCTCTCCCAGGAGGAGCTGACACGCGAAGTCGCCGGGCCCCTCCAGCAGGAACTCCACGCGACCCCGGTCGTCGTCCACGATCGTCACGCGCACGTCGGGTCCGAGCGGATCGGGCATCGTCCCCACCACCCGAACCGCCACCGCGTCGTCCGCGTCGAGCTCCTCGAGCAGGATCCGGGACCCACCCTCGGGGTCCTGGGGCTGGACGTGGAGCGCGAGCCGCCGTCCGCGCGCGTCGCTCCAGGCGTGCAGCCGCTCGGCGCCGGTCAGCGCGGCGCGGTCGAGGGGCAAGGAGGCGGAGAGCTCGTGGTCGACCGTCTCGACGTCCTCGGTGAACGAGCCCGGTCCGCGCTCGACGACCTCGAGCTCCGTGCGCGGGTGCGGGCCGTCGAGACCGCTGCGGCGCACGACCACGCGCACCTCGCAGCCGTCGCGCGTGGTGAACGTCGCGGCGCGCTCGCCCTCTCCCTCGACCCACCCCGAGGTGCTCGCGCCCTCGACGGTGATCCCGAACCACCAGGCCCGTACGCGCTCGATCCCGACGGTCGCGGCGAGCGTCCCGCCCGTCGCGAGGACGCCCGCACCGACGGCGAGCGCGAAACGGAGGCGCCTGGAGCCATGACGCACGCGATGCGACCCGGCGCCGGACGGCGGGTGGGTCTCCGCGGCGGAGCGGAGCGCGTCGTCGCGCCGCAGGACCTCCAGCGCCTCGAGCGCGACGTCTCGATCTTCGGCCTTCATGCGTCCCACCCCATGCGCAGCAGGCGTCGGCGCAGCGCGGCACGACCGCGGGACAGACGGGACTTCACGGTTCCCTCGCGACAGCCGAGCACCGCGGCGACGTCTCGCACCGAGAGCCCCTCGACGTAGTGCAGAGCCAGCGGAGCCTGCAGACGATCCGGGAGCGACAGGAGCGCCGCCCGCGCGAGCGGGGAGCGTTCGTCCTCGCCGCGGGCGGGCGGGTCGAGCGTGCCCGTCGGCCGGGGCCGCGCCTTGCGCAGCCAGCGGCTGATGCGACTCGTCGCGAGCCGGAACAGCCAGGCGCGCACGGGCAGCCCCCGCTCCTCGTAGCGCTCGAAGGACTCGAACGCGACGGAGAAGGTCTCGGCCACGATGTCCTCGACCAGGTGCGGGTCCCCCAGCCGCCGGCGGACGTAGCGCTCGACGACGCCGTAGTTCTCGCGATAGACGGCGGCGAACGACGCCGAGGACCCCGCGCTCGGGGAGGCGAGAGGCCTCGGAGCGGGAGATCGGGAGGAGGCGGCCCAGAGGCCCGTGGAGTCGTGCGCGTGCATCGCTGGAACGAGCCTACAAGCCCTCGCGCTCGCGGAGGTTCCCGGGAACCGCGGGAAGATCGGCCGTCGGCGGCCAGGAGGACGGAAGGACCGAAAAGCGCGGGTTTCGGAGAACCCCGGATCGCCTCGTGGCTTGTGCCGGCGCCTCGCTGTTCCGCACACGGGGCCGCTCCGGCTCCCGCGCGCCTCACGCCTCCTCCCCGCCATGTCGACCGCCGCTCTCCTCCTCGGATCGCTCCTCACGCTCGCAGCCCTCCCTGTGGAGGGGCACCTCTCCCGGACGGCCGCCGTTCAGGATCCCGAGCCTTCGTTCCCGCCGCTGCGCCTGTCCGCGACCGACGAAGCCGCGACCACCGAGCTCGACGCGTACCTGAAGGCCCTGGCAAAGGACGACCGGTTCTCGGGCGTCGTGCTCGTGGCCCGCGAAGACCAACCCTGGTTCGAGAAGGCCTACGGCTTCGCGTCGCGCGAGTTCCGCGTGCCGAACACGGTCGAGACACGCTTCGACGTGGGCTCGCTCACGAAGTCCTACACGCAGCTCGCGCTCGACCAGCTGCGTCAGCTCGACGCGCTCTCCCTCGACGACGTGGTCGGCACGTTCCTGCCGGACT
>CAZDYS010000791.1:0-1976 GCA_964509445.1 uncultured Planctomycetaceae bacterium | reverse complement strand
CCCCAACCTCGACCCGATCCTGCGCATCGGGATCCGCGCCCCGGACGACATCGCGGCGACGGACCCGGAGGGCATCCAGCGCGAGCTCATCCAGCTGCGCTGGCTCGCGGAGAACCGGCTCAAGCGCGAGCTCGAGGCGATCGAGGGCATCGCGGCCGTGCAGGTGCGCGGCGGGCTGGAGGAGGAGATCCGCGTCCGCGTGGATCCCTACAAGCTCGCGGCCAACAACATCGACCCGAGCTCCGTCGCCTCGCGACTGGCCCAGGAGAACATCAACGCCTCGAGCGGTTCGCTCCTGGAGGGCTCCGCCGAGTACTACGTCCGCACGGTCAACCAGTTCCGCGAGACGGGCGAGATCGAGGACCTTCCGCTGGAGCGCCGCGGGGACGCGGTGCTGCGCATCAAGGACGTCGGCTCCGTCGACCGGACGTTCCAGAAGCGCGAGGTCGTCAGTCGCCTGGAAGGCGGCGAGTCCGTGGAGCTCGCGATCTACCGCGAAGCCGGCGCGAACATCGTCGAGCTCGCGGACCGCATCAAGTCCGCGCTCTACGGGTCCGAGGAGCAGCAGCGCAAGGCCGCGCAGATGGAGGACGGCGCGACCACCGTCGGGGAGCGCGAGGCGGTCGCGTTCCTCGCCCACCGCTACCGCAGCGAGCTCGACTTCGAGACCCTGTCGGACCAGTCGATCTTCATCCGTGACGCGGTCAACGACGTGAAGTCGGCGGCTTACATCGGCGCGGCGCTGGCGGTCCTCGTGATCTGGTTCTTCCTGCGGCGCCTCGCCGCGACGCTGATCATCGGCGTCTCGATCCCGCTCTCCATCGGCGTCACCTTCGCCCCGATGTTCATGAGTGGAGTCAGCCTGAACATCATGTCGCTCGGCGGCCTCGCGCTCGGCGTCGGCATGCTCGTCGACAACGCGATCGTCGTCCTGGAGTCGATCACGCGCTGTCGCGAGGAAGGCGACTCGCGCGCCCGTGCCGCCGTCCGCGGCGTGAGCGAGGTCTCCGGAGCCGTGGTCGCCTCGACGCTCACCACGATCTGCGTGTTCGCGCCGATCGTGTTCGTGACCGGCATCGCGGGACAGATCTTCGGCGACCAGGCCCTGACAGTCGTGAGCTCCCTGATCGTCTCGCTCGTGGTCGCGGTGCTGTTCATCCCGATGCTCGCCTCGCTCAAGGTGCTCGCGCTGTCGGACACGGGCGAGGAGGAGCGCGACACGGCCGACGAGGAGCAGCGCGCGAACGCCCTGCAGCCCGACGTCTTCCCGGACGTCCTGTTCGTCCCGGACCGCAAGGACGGTCGCACGATCGTGCGCCTGCGCAAGCCGAACGAGCTGGGCAACGTCCAGGCCTCGGCTCCGCTGCGCCTGATCTACTTCCTCGGGCTCTCCTTCTGGTGGATCCTCGGCGCGGGGCTGCGCTACCTGGTGCTGGGCGCGAGCTTCCTCCTCTACAAGCTGTGGTGGTACGGGACCTGGCCGCTCCGCGCCGCCTTCGACGGGACCTGGCGCCTCCTGGACACGACCTACCCGCGCGTCCTGCGCGGAGCGCTGGCGGCGCCGTGGCTGGTGCTCCTGGTCACCGGCGGGCTCGCCTGGGTGGCCTGGACCCGGCTCCCGCACCTGGGGGTCGAGCTCCTGCCCGAGATCCACCAGGGCGAGTTCACGGCCCACACGAAGCTCAAGATCGGCAACCCGCTGGAGGACACGGACCAGGTGATGCGCGCGCTCGACCGCGAGGTGCGCCAGCTCGACGGCGTCGCGACCACGGCGCTCACCGTCGGCGTGGAGAAGGAAACGCTGACCCGCGAGATCGAGGGCAGCCACACGGCGCGGCTCACCGTCCGCCTGGACGAGGACGCACGCGATCCGGAGGTCGAGGAAGCGCTGTCGCTGCGCGTGCGCGAGATCCTCGCGCGGAGCCCCGAGGTCGAGTCCGTGAAGATCACGCGGCCCACGCCCTTCGCACTGGACT
>CAZDYS010000790.1:0-1976 GCA_964509445.1 uncultured Planctomycetaceae bacterium | reverse complement strand
ACGCGCCGCCCGGTGCGCGTCTCGGTCGCGAGGAACACGATGCCGCCGGCGGGGACGGCGACGAGCTCCTCGTGTTCGATCGTCTTCTTCCAGTAGCGAGCGCCTTCGCGCCGCACCTCGACCTCGCACTCCCCGGCGCGGCCCGGGTCGAGCCAGACCGACACGGCGATCGGGAGCTCGAGCACGATGCCGCTGACGACGTCACGCGCGTCGACGGCGACGCGGTGCGGCAGCGGCGGGACGAACTGCCGGACGCGCGGACGCTCCACGCGCAACAGATAGCGCCCCGGCGGGAGGTCCTCGAACAGGAACGCACCGGAGACCCGGTCGATCGGGACCGAGGCGCGATGGCCGGAGGACTCCGCGATCACGTTCACGTCGATCACGCGTCCGGTGAACTCCTCCGCGACGGAGCCGCGGATCGTGGCGCCGAGCGGCTCGAGGCGCAGCCGCAGGTCCTTGTCGCCCGGCTGGACGTCGCGCGTCTCCGACACGTCGCCGCCGGAGGCCGACAGCGCGCGGACGCGGTAGGTCCCGTCGAGGACCGGGCCGAGGCGGAACCGACCGCGCCGATCCGTCGTCGCGGTGAGCGTCTCTCCCAGCTCCTCGGAGTAGGCCTCGACGCGCGCCTTCGGCTCGGGCTTCCCGCGACGTCGTTCGACCTCGCCCTCGAGGTAGAGGCCGCGATCCAGCACGAGCTCGACCTCCGTCTCGGCCTCCCCCACGACGAACACCTGCGTCCCGATCGGGGCCACCTCCGGCTCGTTCGTCGAGCCGGTGAGGTTCGGAGGCACCGGCGGACAGGCGGGACAGGGGCCGACCAGGACCTCGCCCGGCGGCACGACGAACCGGAACGCGCCATTCGCCTCCGTCACCGTCTTCTGGCCGGTCCAGTCGGCGCAGGTGAACGTGCGCGTGCTGCCTCCCTCTCGACGCAGCCAGATCTCCTTGCCCGCGATCGGCACGCGCGCGCCGTCGAGCAGACGACCCAGGAGGACGCCCTGACCGATCAGGACGATCTCGATCCGTCCGTCGACGCCCTCCTCGAGCGTGATCGTGCCGGCGCGCTGCAGTCCCGGCTGCTGGACGACGATCTGGAGCGCGACGCCCACCGGGAGGTCGCGCGCCCAGCCGCGTCCTCCCGCCGCTGCCTCGAAGCGCCAGGTGAACCTCTCCCAGGACGGCTCGAACGAGGTCTGGTCGCCGCGGAAGAACGCGCGCGACGAGGTCGAGAGGATCCCGGCGCAGGCCGCCGGCGTCCCGCTGCGCTGCACGCACACGACCTCGGCCTTGCCGGTCGGCGTGAGCGGGACCTCGAGAGCGGCGCCCGCGTACCCCAGGGCCTCCAGGCTGGCCTGTTCCTCCGGACGCACGGCCGGGACCTGCAGGAGCGCCGGCGCGTAGCCGCCTGCTTGCACGCGCAGGTAGAGCCGCTCGCCCGCGGGCCAGGGGAGCTCCGCCGCGCCTTCGGGATCACTGGACGTGCTCGCGCGCGTGCTGCCGGCCTCGCGCAGCGCCACCGCGGCCGCGGGCACCGGTCTCGACGTGACCGCGTCCGTCGCGCGCAGGCGCAACATCGGACGCTCCGGCTCCCAGACGAGCTCGAGCTGACGCCACTCGTCGTCCTCGAGCGCCGGCACGGGCACCTGTCGCCAGCCGGCCCCGGTGCGGTCTTCCCAGGCGGACAGCGTGAGCTCCTCCGCCACCGGCACGTCGAACGCGACCTGGCCGTCGATGCCGGTCAAGAGGAGGTCCTCCTCCGTTCCGTGCGTCGTCGTCGTGTAGACGAGCTCCTCGTCCGTGGTGGAGACGTTCTGCTCGAGGCGCAGGCGAATGCCCGCGAGCGGCTGCACGCCGGGCGCATGGCCCCCGAGGCGGCGGTGACGCTGG
This sequence comes from uncultured Planctomycetaceae bacterium, assembly GCA_964509445.1. GTDB lineage: Bacteria > Planctomycetota > UBA1135 > UBA1135 > CAZDYS01. The sequence continues at coordinate 86 of CAZDYS010000790.1, read as the reverse complement.
TCGGGCGCCTGGCCGACGCCATGGGCACGGCCCACGCGCAGGGGGTCGTGCACCGCGACCTCAAGCCCGAGAACGTGCTCTTCGAC
>CAZDYS010000789.1:0-1976 GCA_964509445.1 uncultured Planctomycetaceae bacterium | reverse complement strand
CCCGCTCAAGTCGACCTCGCGGATGCTCGACCCGAACGTCGTCGGCGAGGAGCACTACGGGATCGCGCGCCAGGTGCAGCAGATCCTGCAGCGCTACGCGGACCTCAAGGACATCATCGCGATCCTCGGTGCGGAGGAGCTCTCCGACGAGGACAAGCAGGTCGTCCACCGCGCCCGCCGCATCCAGCGCTTCCTGTCGCAGCCGTTCTTCGTCGCCGAGCAGTTCACCGGTACCCCCGGCGTCTTCGTCCCGCGCGAGGACACCGTCCGCTCCTTCCAGGAGATCCTGGACGGCAAGCACGACGACCTCCCGGAGCAGGCGTTCATGTACGTCGGTTCGGTCGACGAGGCGCGCAAGAAGGCCGAGGAGATGGGGGCCTAGTCTATGGCCGGCTCGCTCACTCTCCGGGTCATCACGCCCGACCGGATCGTCGCCGACACGCAGGTGGACTCCCTCCAGGTCCCGGCGACGGACGGGCTCATGGGCATCCTGCCGCGCCACGCCCCGATGGTCGCGGCCCTGGACATCGGTGTCCTGACCTACGAGTCCGGCGGCAAGACCGGCTCGCTGTTCGTGTCCGGAGGCTTCGCGGAGGTCCGCGGCAGCACCGTGCGCGTGGTGAGCGAGGCCTCGGAGCAGCCCGAGACGATCGATCCGGAGCGTGCGCGGGCTGCAGAGGCTCGCGCCCGCAAGCGGCTCGACGAAGCCCGGGCCGGTGCCGCCGCGGGCGAGTTCGACGTACTGCGCGCCGAGATGGCGCTGCGCCGGGCGGTCAGCCGCCTGCGCGCGACCGGGGGCCGGTAGGCATGTCCTCCGCGGAGACCGGAGGTTCCTGGCGCCGGACGCATACCTGCGGCGAGCTTCGCGCCTCGGACGTCGGCAGCACGATCACGCTGAACGGCTGGGTACACGCGCGCCGGGACCACGGCGCGATCTACTTCGTCGACTTGCGCGACCGCTACGGCATCACGCAGATCGTGCTCGACGAGAACGTGTCGGACGCGGTCAAGCTGAACGCCGAGGACGTCGTCTCCGTGCGCGGGAAGGTCGTGGCGCGGGAAGCGCCGAACGTGAACGCCGAGCGCCCGACCGGCGAGATCGAGGTGCACGTCGAGCACCTGGAGATCCTCTCCAAGTCGGAGGTGCCGCCCTTCGAGGTCGCGGCCGGGGACGAGCCCGCCGTCGAGATCCGGCTGCGCCACCGCTACGTCGACCTGCGCCGGGCTCCGATGCAGCGCAACATGCTGCACCGCGCGCGGTTCGTGTCCGCGCTGCGCCGCGCCTTCGAGTCCCAGGGGTTCGTGGACATCGAGACCCCGATCCTGACCAAGGCGACCCCCGAGGGCGCGCGGGACTACCTCGTGCCCAGCCGCGTGCACCCGGGGTCGTTCTACGCGCTCCCGCAGTCTCCGCAGATCTTCAAGCAGATCCTGATGGTCTCGGGCTTCGACCGTTACTACCAGGTCGCCAAGTGCTTCCGCGACGAGGACCTGCGCGCCGACCGGCAGCCCGACTTCACGCAGCTCGACCTCGAGATGACCTTCGTCGAGGAGGACGACGTGTTCGAGGTCTGGGAGCGCGCGATCGGGGAGACCTTCCGCGAGGTCATGGAGGTCGAGCTGCCGGCCACCTTCCCGCGCCTGAGCTACGCCGAGGCGATGGAGCGCTTCGGGTCGGACAAGCCCGACACGCGGTTCGGGATGGAGCTCGTGGACGTGGCCAGCTGGGCGGCGACGTCCGGCTTCCAGGTCTTCCAGGGCGCGCTGGAGGCGGGCGGCCGCGTCAAGGCGATCGTCCTGCCGGGCGGATCCGAGCTGAGCCGCAAGCAGGTGGACGCGCTCGGCGCCTACGTGGCCGAGTTCGGCGCCAAGGGGCTCGCCTGGTGGAAGGCGGATCCCGCGGGCGGCTCCGGTCCGCTGGCGCGCTTCTGCGAGGGCGACAAGGCCCAGGCGCTGCTGGACCTGACCGGCGCGGT
>CAZDYS010000788.1:0-1979 GCA_964509445.1 uncultured Planctomycetaceae bacterium | reverse complement strand
GGCGACCTCCGCTTCCAGCAGGCGCTCCTCCGCCGAGGTCTCCCAGCGCGGCAGGAACTCCGGCAGGTAGTTCCCCGCGAACCCCTCGAGGCGCAGCAGCAGGAACGGGGCGGCGCCCACGACCGCTCCCGCGAGCGTCCACGCCAGCCGGGTCCCCGGGGCCGCTCGACGGACGGCGGTGAAGCCGACGCCGGTGAGGAGCAGGGCCACCGGCAGCGCGTTGACCCACAGGCTCACGCCCATGCCGGGGGCTGCCAGCGCGACCACGACGGCGGCGATCCCGATCAGCCCCAGGGGCAGAGCCCAGCGCTCGAGCCGGCTGAGCCGACCGAGCCACGTGGCCCAGAGGAGGAAGCCGATCCCCGCGACCAGCGGGGCCAGCATCATCACGAAGAAGCGCTGCGCGTTCTGGACCGAGGGGAGGAGCGAGACCCCGACCATGACGGTCGAGATCGTGAGCACGATCCAGAGCACGAAGAGGCGCGGGCGGGAGGGCGGCGGGGTGGTGGTCATGGGCGGCGGGGGAGGGTGCGGGGGAGCGCGGCGGTGCGCGCTCGAGAGCCATGCTCGCGGATCTTCGGAAGATTGCCATGGGCTAGGGGTCGAATTTTGACGATCCGTCAGATACGTTCTGGGGAACACGATGGGAACCCTGACCCGAAAGCAGCGTGAGATCGCCGCCCGCGAGGAGCTCATCCTCACGACCGCCGCCCAGATGCTGGTGGAGCGCGGCTACCTCGGCGTGACCATGGACCGCATCGCGGCGGCCACGGAGTACTCGAAGGGCACCATCTACCAGCACTTCCCCAACAAGGAAGAGATCGTCGCGGCCCTCGCGATCGAGTCCTCCACGCGGCGCGTGGCGCTGTTCGAGCGCGCCGCGACGTTCCCCGGCCGCACGCGGGAGCGCATGGCCGCCATCGGCGTCGCCGCCGACCTCTTCGTGCGGATGCACCCGCTGCACTTCCAGTGCGAGGCGGTGATCGGGTCGCACTCGATCCGCCAAAAGGCGGCTCCGGAGAGCATCCAGCGCCTCGAAGACGGCGAATGGGGGTGCATGAACGTGGTCCTCGGCGTGATCCGCGACGCCGTCGCGCAGGGAGACCTCGTGCTCGACGTCGAGGACCGCTCCCAGGAGATCGTCCTCGGTCTGTGGTCGATGACCACGGGCTTCCACCAGATGACCGCCGCTCCCGACTGCCCGATCCAGCGCAAGCTCGGACTCGAGGACCTGGGAGCGTCTCTTTTCCAGTGCTACGACCGCTTCCTCGACGGCTACGGCTGGCTCCCGCTCTCCGGGGACTGGGACTATCCGGCCGTGCTGGAGCGCATTCGCTCCGAGGTGTTTGCCGATGAACTCAAGAGCCTTGCCCGCAGCTGAGCCCGCCCCCCTTTTTGGAGCGAAATTGACGGACCGTCAAACTTCGTCCATGCGTCGCCGATGGCTCGGCCTCGCGCTGCTGACGGCCCTGGCGCTCGCGGTCCTCGGCCGCTGGGCGTTCTCCGGGGCGTCGCCCGCGGGAGCCGCGGCGGGAGCGGGAGCGACAGCTCCGGGCTCCGCGACGGCTCGCTCGCTGCCGGTCGGCGTGGCGGACCTCGAGGAGGTCGAGGGCTACCGCAGCTTGCGGCGCTTCACCGGGGAGCTGCGCGCGCGGCGGTCCGCCGACCTGGGGTTCGAGGCCCAGGGCCGGGTGCTGCGCGTCCACGTCGACGAGGGGGACGCGGTCGAGGCCGGTGCGCTGCTCGCGGAGCTCGAGGCGGAGCGCGTCGAGGCCGATCTGGCCGTGCAGCGCGCGCGCCTCCGTCGCGAGGAGGCGCGCCTGGCGGAGCCCGTCGCCGGTCCGCGCCGCCGCCCCGGCGAGGAACGAGATGCCGCCGAAGATCCGGGCCGCGTCGTCGTCGCGTGGATCGGCGGTGAGGCCGGCGGCCGCCCGATCGAACGCGGCGGCGAGATCGGCCCGCGCGTCGCCGGGGAGCCA
>CAZDYS010000787.1:0-1981 GCA_964509445.1 uncultured Planctomycetaceae bacterium | reverse complement strand
AACGCGCCGTCCGCGCGCGCCGCGCGGCAGGCCGCCTCGTCCCGCACCGCGAGGACGAGGACCTCGCTGCCGGGGAGCTCCGCGGCGAGCTCCTGGAGACGGTCCTCGCGACGGGCGGCGAGGACGACGCGCGCACCGGCGCGCGCGAGGGTTCGCGCCGTGGCGCGGCCGATGCCGGCCGAGGCGCCGGTGACCAGAACGAGCTTGTCCTTCAGGGGTTCCATGGAGCGCAGCCTAGCAGCCACGCGCGCTCGTCTCGCCTCTCGACCGGCGCGCGTCGGGCTCCTTCCCCGCTCGGGCTTCGGCCGGGGAGAGCTCCGCTGGATCGGGTCCCACGGCGGTCGTAGGCTGCGGCCCATGAAGTCTCTCTGGCTCGTTCCGCTGGTGGCCCTGGCCGCCGCCTGTGCCACGCTCGACCCTCCGGAAGGCAGCACCGTCTTCCACAACGGCGCGATCTATCGCGACGCCTTCAGCGATCCGGTCGGGCTCCTCGTCGCGGGTCCCGACGGCCGCGTCCTCGCGACGGCCGACGCGCTCGACGCCGCACGCCTCGAGGAGTTCCGGAGTGCCGGTCTGCTGCTGGTGGACCTCCAGGGCGGGACCGCGATCCCCGGGCTGCAGGATGCGCACGGCCACATCTCCGGCCTCGGCTCCGCGCTCGAAGAGGTCGACCTCAACGGGGCGGACAGCTACGCCGAGGTCGTGGAGCGCATCGCGAAGCGCGCCGCCCAGGTGCCGGAGGGGACCTGGGTGACCGGACGCGGCTGGGACCAGACCCGCTGGAAGGAGAACGTCTTCCCGACGCACGACGCACTCTCGGAAGCAGTGCCGGAGCACCCCGTGCACGTGCGGCGCGTCGACGGGCACGCGTCGCTCGCCAACCGCCGCGCGCTGGAGCTCGCGGGCCTGTTCGACGCCGAGGAGGTTCCGGTGCTCGAGGGCGGCAAGGTCGTCGTGGACGAGGACGGACGCGCGACGGGCGTGCTCGTCGACACCGCGATGGGCCTGGTCGACCTGCACATGCCGTCGAAGTCGCGCGAGGTACTCGAGCGACGCATCCTGCTCGCCCAGGAGGCGCTGCTCGCCGAAGGGCTCGTGTGCGTGCACGACATGGGCGTGACGCCGGACGAGGCGGAGGTCTACGCGGACCTGGCCGCCGCGGACCGGATCGACCTGCGCGTCCTCTCGTACATCTACGGCAACGGAGGCATCGACGCCGCCACCGCCGCGCGCTTCCCGCGTGAGGAGGACCGCGACCCCTCTGCCCGGCTGCGCATCCTCGGCTGCAAGCTGATGCTCGACGGTGCGCTGGGCTCGCGCGGGGCCGCCCTCCTCGAGCCCTACCACGACGCGCCGGGCGAGCTCGGTCTCCTGCGCATGTCCGCCGAGGACTACGCCGCGCGCCTGGCGGAGGCGGTGGAGGCCGGACTGCAGCCGGCGACCCACGCGATCGGGGATCGCGCGAACCGCATCGTCCTCGACGTGTACGAGCAGCGCCTCGCCTCGGACCCGGACTTCGCGTCCTTGCGGCCGCGCGTGGAGCACGCCCAGATCGTGAGCGAGGCCGACTGGGAGCGCTTCGACGCGCTCGGCATCGTCCCCTCGATGCAGCCGACGCACGCGACCTCGGACATGCGCTGGGCCGAGGACCGCGTCGGTCCCGAGCGGGTGCGCGGAGCCTACGCGTGGAAGCGGCTCACCGAGGCCGCGACGCGGCTGGCCTTCGGGAGCGACTTCCCCGTGGAACGGCCAGATCCGCTCGAGGGGCTGTACGCGGCGCGCACGCGCTCCGACCACGAAGGGCTCCCGCACGGCGGCTGGCTCCCCACGCAGCGACTGAGCGGAGCCGAGGCCGTGGCCGCGTTCACGCAGGGCGCCGCCTACGCGGTCCGCGAGGAGGAGCTGCGCGGGCAGCTGCACCCGGGCTTCGCCTGCGACATGACGGTCCTGGACGTCGACCCGATCACCTGCGACCCCGAGG
>CAZDYS010000786.1:0-1983 GCA_964509445.1 uncultured Planctomycetaceae bacterium | reverse complement strand
AGGACAGCCCGCGTCGGCGGAGCGCTCCATTCCCCGTCCCCGTCGCCTCCCCTCCCGTGTCGAACCCCGCCTCCGCCTCAGGCTTCTCGGACGACGCCGGCCGTCGGCTCGCCGCGCAGGAAGCTCGCCTCCAGCTGCTCCTGGCCCACCTCGCGGGACGGGCCGTACGCAGCCGCGTCGACCTGGAGGACCTGGCCCAGGAGGTCTTCCTGCGGGCCTGGACCGCGCCGCGCGGGCTGCCTCCGCGCGAGGAGGGCGAGACGGCGCTCTGGCGCTTCCTCGTGCGCCTCGCGCGCAACGTGGTCGTGGACGCGGCCCGCGCGATCCGCAGCCGCAAGCGAGATCGGGGCGAGGTGCGCCTGGTGCACTCGGAGTGGACCAGCGTGAACGCCGTGGCCGCCTCCCAGCTGCGCGCGCGGGCGGCCGGTCCGGTGACCGAGGTCCAGGCGCGGGAGACGTCGCGCCGGATGCGGGCGCGGTACGAGGAGCTCTCGGGCGAGCACCGGCGGGTGCTCGGGCTGCGCCAGTTCGAGGGCCTGAGCGCGCGTGAGACCATGGGGCGCTCGGAGACGGCCGTGCACTCCCTCTACCGCCGCGCGCTGGCCGCCTGGGAGGAGGGGCTCGAGAAAAACGAGGACTCGCGCGACGAATCCGCGCCGGACCCGCGCCCGGAGTCTTCATGAACGCACGCCAAGCCCCGGACGAGACCCTCGAGGACTTCCTGGACCGCCTGGTCGGTGACTACTCCGACCGCGTGAGCGCCGGCGAGACCCCCACGCACGACGCGATCCTGGCCGCCGCGCCTCCGGAGGCCCGTCCCGGTCTGGAGCGCTGCCTGAAGATGATCGACGCCGGCATGGCCCAGGCCCCGTCGGCGAGCCGTCCGCTCGTGCCCGGGGCGACCCTCGGCCGGTACACGCTGCGACGGGAGCTCGGCCGCGGCGGGATGGCGCTGGTCTGGCTCGCGACGGACGCGGAGCTCGAGCGCCCCGTGGCGCTCAAGATCCTGCGGCCGGGGCTCGCCCTCGAGTCGAACCACGTCGACCGGTTCCGGCGCGAGGCCCTCGCGATCGCGCGCATCGAACACCCCCACGTGGTGCGGATCTACGACGTCGGCGAGGAGGAGGGCTACCACTTCCTCGCGATGGAGTTCGTCGAGGGACCGTCCCTCGCGACCGTGATCGAGGCCCTGCCGCCGAAGCACGGCTGGACCGCGGACGACCTCGCGCGCGCCACCGGCAACTTCGGCGACACGCCCGGGCGCACCTTCGAACAGGCCGCGGCCGCGCTGCTCGCGCCCGTGGCCGACGCGCTGCAGGCCGCGCACGAGCACGGTCTCGTCCACCGCGACGTCAAGCCGTCCAACATCCTCCTGCGGGGCGACGGCGCTCCGGTCGTCGCCGACTTCGGGCTCGCCAAGGGCGAGAACGATCCGGGCCTCTCGATGACCGGCGACACGCTCGGCACGCCCTACTACATGTCGCCCGAGCAGGCCTGGATGAGCGAGACCAGCGTCGACCACCGCACCGACGTCTACAGCCTCGGAGTCACCTTCTACGAGCTCCTGACCGGCGAGCGGCCGTTCGAGGGCGACAACGTCCTGGAGATCTTCGAGAAGATCAAGCTGCAGATGGCTCCCGCACCCCGCCGCGTCGAGTCCCGCGTGTCGAAGGACGGCAACGAGGTCGTCGTGCGCGCGATGGCCCGGCTCCCGGAGGACCGCTACGCCTCCGCCCGGGCGCTGAGCGAGGACCTGGTGGCGCTCTCGCGCGGCCTCGGCACCGAGGCGCGCAAACACCGCGGGAGCTGGATCGTCCGAAGCTGGGGGCAGCTGCGCCTGATGAGCTCGGGACTGCCGTTCGAGTACCAGTCCAAGACGCGCTTCCTCGGCCTCCCGCTCGTCCACGTGGTCGCGGGCCGGCGCTATCCCGGGCAGCGGATGCGCGTCGCGAAGGGCTGGATCGCGAGCGGCGACATCGCGTT
>CAZDYS010000785.1:0-1987 GCA_964509445.1 uncultured Planctomycetaceae bacterium | reverse complement strand
GTGCGGGGCGACGTCCACGACATCGGCAAGAACCTCGTCGACATCATCCTCTCGAACAACGGCTACACGGTCTACAACATCGGGATCAAGCAGCCGATCGAGCGCATCCTCGAGGTCGCCACGGAGCACAAGCCCGACGCGATCGGCATGAGCGGGCTCCTCGTCAAGTCGACCGTCATCATGCGGGAGAACCTCGAGGAGATGAACCGGCGCGGGATCACCACGCCGGTCCTGCTGGGAGGAGCCGCGCTCACGCGGGGCTACGTCGAGAACGACTGCCGCTCGATCTACGAAGGATCGCTCTACTACGCCAAGGACGCCTTCGAGGGGCTGGACGTGATGGAGCGCGTCATGGGCGGCGAGACACGTCCGGAGGCCACCGGCAAGGAGCGCCTCGCGACGGCCGGGGAGCGTGCCGCGCAGCAGCTCGCGGCGGCCTCCGTCGAGAACCGCCCGGTACCGCGCGGAGACGAGGAGATCGTGGCGCGCGCCGACCTCCCCCGCGACATCGTCTACCCCGACCCGCCGTTCTTCGGGAACCGCCTGGTCGAGGACATCTCGATGCAGACGATCCTGCCCTTCGTGAACGAGTCGACGCTGTTCGGCTTCCAGTGGGGCTATCGCCGCAAGGGGCGGTCGCTCGCCGAGCACGAGGCGTTCCTCGACGCCGAAGTGCGACCGATCTTCCACGAGCTCGCCAAGCAGTGCGAACGCGAGGGGATCTTCACGCCCCGCGCGGCCTACGGCTTCTGGCCCTGCATCCCGGAGGGCGAGACGCTCGTGCTGCTCGACCCCGACGACTTCGGACGCGAGGTGGCGCGCTTCCGCTTCCCTCGCCAGGAGGGCAAGCAGAACCTCTGCATCGCCGACTACTTCCACGCGAACGGCAAGCCCGACGTCGTCGCGCTGCAGGTGGTCACGATCGGCCAGCAGGCCTCGGAGATCGCACGGGAGTGGTTCGCGGCCGATCGCTATCAGGACTACCTGCACCTCCACGGTCTCTCCGTCGAAGCCGCCGAGGCACTGGCCGAGTACGTGCACAAGAACATCCGGGCGGAGCTCGGGATCTCCTCCGACGACGCGCGCGACATGCGCAAGCTGTTCAAGCAGGGCTACCGCGGCAGCCGCTTCTCCTTCGGCTACCCGGCCTGCCCCCACATGGCCGACCAGGAGATCCTGCTCGAGCTGCTCGGCGCGGACCGCATCGGCGTCACGATGAGCGACGAGGACCAGCTCTGGCCCGAGCAGTCGACCTCGGCCCTGGTCTGCCACCATCCCAGCGCCAAGTACTTCACGATCTAGGCGAAGGCCTCCACGATCGAACCGATGAGCGAACCGGCCCTCGACCGCGTGCTGGAACCCGAGGTGATGGACACCGTCGAGGACGCCACCGAGTACGACACCATGGACCACAGCGGTCCGAACGAGTCGTTCGTGGAGCGGCTGTTCGCGGTCGGCGCCACCGGGTCCATGCTCGACATCGGCACGGGCCCTGGCCACATCCCGCTACTCGTCTGCGAGCGTGACGCCGAAGCGCGCGTCCTGGGGATCGACCTGGCGGACAGCATGCTCGCGGTCGCGGAACGCCATCGCTCCGCCTCGCCCCACGCAGCGCGCGTACGGTTCGAGCGAGCCGATGCGAAGGGGCTCGCCTACGCCGACGGGAGCTTCGACACGGTCTACTCGAACACGATCCTGCACCACATCCCCGACCCGCTCCCGTTCCTCGCCGAGGCGCGCCGCGTCCTGAAGAGAGGAGGCGCGCTGCTGATCCGCGACCTCTACCGTCCGCGGACCCGGACCGAGCTCGACCACCTGGTCCGGGAGCACGCCGGGGAGGCGAGCGACTACCAGCAGCGTCTCTTCGCCGAGAGCCTGCACGCGGCGCTCACCCCCACCGAGCTGCGCGCGCTCGCGGACCGCGCGGGCCTCGCGCCCGCCAGCCTGGTGGACGACACCGAACGCCACATGTCGCTGCAGCTCGCCG
>CAZDYS010000784.1:1724-1989 GCA_964509445.1 uncultured Planctomycetaceae bacterium | reverse complement strand
TAGTCCAGCTCGACGCGTGGGCGTGCGCTGCGGATCGCGTCGGCGCGCTCGCGCGCGGCCCGGCGCCCGGCGGCCTCGAACGTGCGCTTGCGCGCGAGGAGGTCGTCGAAGCCCTCCCGGTCGCGGGCCTCCTCGAGCGCCGCCGCGAGGTCCTCCGCGGTCGGCAGGAGCGTCTCGGTGAGCAGCGACTCAACGACGTCCCGGGCTCGAAGATGCGCCGCTGCCAGTCCTCGACCTCGAGCACGTCCAGGAGCGCCGCCAGCGC
>CAZDYS010000784.1:0-1714 GCA_964509445.1 uncultured Planctomycetaceae bacterium | reverse complement strand
CATGCCCGAGTAGTACAGGCGGAAGCGCATGCCGCCGGCGCCGTAGGGGTTGCCGTTGACCGCCACCTCCCCGCTCGTGTGCGCGACGAGCTGCTCCAGGAGCTCGCGCCGCCAGAACGCGAGGTCCTCGTAGCCGTGGAAGCCGCGCGCCCAGCGCATCGGCGCTCCGGGCGTGCGCCCCTCGAGCGCGCGCGCGAGCGCCCACTCGGTGTACTTCGCGAGGCCCTCGGAGAACTCGGTGCCGTCCTCGTAGCGGATCGAGTCGCGCGTCAGACGGCCGCGGCGCTCCGTGCGCACGGCCAGGAACGCGAGCGCCGCGTCGAACGCGTCGAAGGGGTCCTCGACCGTGAGCGCGCGCCGCAGCCAGCGCCCCTCGAGCTCGAGCCCGGCCAGGTTCTCCGCGTCCAGCCACGGGTAGGCGAGGAGCCAGTCCTCGCGCGCGATCTTCTCGGCCGCCTCGCGGTACTGGTGCACGTGGAACGCCTCGTGCACGACGAACGCGAGCTGCTGGTAGGGATCCGTCGCCAGGAGGCTCGAGGTCAGCGCCGCCTCGCGCTCGTGGGGGTCCCCCGTGCCGCGCACCAGCTGGGCCAGGCTCGGCCGCAGGTTCGAGATCGGGTCGGCGACGACCAGCGTCTCGACGCCGCCCACCTCCGTCGACGTGTTCTGCCCGTCCGCCTCCAGCAGCGTGGCCCCGCCGGCGAGATGCATCGTCCAGCCCGCCGGCAGGAGCTCGCTGGTCACCTCCCGGAACCCCGGCGGCGGGCTCGGGTGGTTCAGGAGCACGTCCTGCTCGCCCGGGAGATAGAGCAGCACCGGCGTGTCCGCGGCGTCCCAGCCGCTCCAGACGGGGTTGCTCCAGCCGTCGTCCCCGGGAGGCCGCGCGATCAGGCCGTAGACCTCGAGCACCTCGGCCACGAGCAGGGGATCCACCAGGAGGCGGGGTTCGGACGGCGCACCGACCTGCGGCAGCGCGAGGAGAGCGAGAGTCGCGATCGTGTTCATGGGGCGGCCGTGCGCGGGGCCGGAGAGGCCATTAGTGCGAAACACACTAACCGAACCCGGGGGCCCCGTTCCGCCCGCGGCCGCGAGGAACTAGGCTCGGCCGGACGATGAGGCCGCTCAGCGAGTTGGAGTGCACCGTGCTCGGCGTGGTCGCGAAGTTCGGCCCGCTCAGCCCCTACGCGGTCCGGCAGCACTTCGCGTCCTCCACCGCCTCGCGCTTCTCGGACAGCACCGGCTCGATCTACCCCCTGCTGCGTCGCCTGGAGCGCGCGGGGCAGATCGTGGCGCGCGCCTCCGCCCGCGGGCGTCAGGCGCGCAAGCTCGTGTCCATCACGCGCTCCGGCCGCACCGCGCTGCGCACGTGGCTGGTGACGCCCCCCTCCCCGGCGGAGGCGGACGCCCCGCCGGATCCGCTGCGCACGAAGCTGTACTTCGCGTCGACCCTGACGGCGCGCCAGCGCGAGCGCTTCTTCGCCCAGGGCCTCGCGGCGCTCGAGGAGCGCGTGCGCGTCCACGAGGCGTACCTGGCCGGCTACGAGGACGAGGGCCCGGAGGCCGTCAGCCGGCTCGCCGCGCGCGGCTCCCTGCTCGTGCTGCAGGCGCGCCTAAAGTGGTGGACGGAGGCGCGCGACGCGCTGAGCGCGGACGCCTGAGTCGCGTCCGAGGAGGTTCTCAGGCCCCCTGGAAGTTCGGCTTGCGCTTCTCCGCG
>CAZDYS010000783.1:0-1991 GCA_964509445.1 uncultured Planctomycetaceae bacterium | reverse complement strand
CCACTGGGTCCAGCGGTAGTAGCGCGGCTCCGAGGTGGCGATCTCCCGGGTCCAGTCGTAGGACAGGCCGATGGCCTTGAGCTGCCGGCGGAAGTTCTCGATGTTCTTCGCCGTGCTCTCCGCCGGGTGGACGCCGGTCGTGATCGCGTACTGCTCGGCCGGCAGGCCGAAGGCGTCCCAGCCCATCGGGTGGAGCACGTTGCAGCCCTCCATCCGCTTGCGGCGCGCGAGGATGTCGCTGCCGATGTAGCCGATCGGGTGTCCGACGTGGAGCCCGGCCCCGGAGGGGTACGGGAACATGTCCAGGACGTAGTACTTGGGCTGGTCGGGATCGAAGCCCTCGTCACCGGGGTTCAGGGTCTTGTAGACCTGGCGTTCTTCCCAGGTGCGCTGCCAGCGCGGTTCCAGCTCGGCGGGGTCGTAGGTGTTCAACGGGTCCTCTTCTTCGCAAAAACGAGCGGACAGCATAGGGACGGCCCGCCGAGCCGGCCACCGCGAGGGAACCCCGACGAACGCGCTTGACGATCCGCACCCCTCGCGGCATTCTTCTCCGCTCCTCGCTGCGCGCGAGGCGGGTCGGGCTCGCGCCCGGCCCCGCGTCGCGCAGGCCCTCCGGGGCCGGAAGGAGCCGGGGGGTTAGCTCAGCTGGTAGAGCGCTACAATGGCATTGTAGAGGTCAGGGGTTCGACTCCCCTACCCTCCACCATCCCCACCTCCTTCTCCGGCCGATCGCACGCGGCGGCATCCCGCCCGACCGCTCCCCCGCACTCGACCGGCGCGACGAGCCGGTCCCTCCCGAGGATTCCATGACCGATCTCGTGCACCCGGACCGTCGGAAGAAGCTCGACGCCCTCCGCGAGGCGGGGCACGACCCGTTCCCGCCGCGCGGGGTCGAAGCGGAACCGGTGGAGGCGCTGTTCGCCGGCGGTGGGACCGTCGAGGAGCCCGGGGCTCGGATCGGGGAGACCGTCACGATCGCCGGCCGCCTGCTCGGCCTGCGCGACTTCGGCAAGCTGATCTTCGCCCCGGTGCTCGACCGCACCGGGCGCATCCAGGTGGGGCTCAAGAAGAACGTGCTCTCCGAGTGGTGGCCGCAGCGCAAGTTCCTCGACGGCGGGGACCTGGTCGCGGTCACGGGCGAGCTGGGTCGCACGCAGAAGGGCGAGCTCACGATCTGGGCGACCGGCGTCCAGCTCCTCGCCAAGGCGCTCGCGCCGCCGCCCGAGAAGTGGCACGGGCTGACGGACGTGGAGGCGCGCTACCGGCGCCGCTACGTCGACCTCTGGGCCTCCGAGGGCGTGCGCGAGGTCTTCGTGGCGCGCAGCCGGATGCTCTCGATCACGCGCCGGTTCCTCGAGGACCGCGGGTTCCTGGAGGTGGAGACGCCGACCCTCCATCCGGTCGCGGGCGGCGCCACCGCGCGACCCTTCGTGACCCACCACAACGCGCTGGACCTCGACCTGTACCTGCGCATCGCGCCGGAGCTGTACCTCAAGCGGCTGATCGTCGGCGGCCTGGAGCGTGTCTTCGAGGTGAGCCGCAACTTCCGCAACGAGGGCATCTCCACGCGCCACAACCCGGAGTTCACGATGCTCGAGCTCTACCAGGCGCAGGCCGACTTCCGGCACATGATGGAGCTGACCGAGTCGCTGATCTCGCTGCTCGCCGAGGAGCTCACGGGTTCGACCACGGTGCGCTACAAGGACCAGGACGTGGACCTCTCGGCGCCCTTCGCCCGGGGCCGCTACGCCGAGCTCTTCGAACAGGCGACCGGCGTGTCGATCCACGACGAGGACGCCGTCCGGGCGAAGGCCGAGGAGCTCGGAGTGCTCGTCCCCCACGAGCTCGGCCACTTCAAGCAGGTCGACGCGGTGTTCGAGGTGGCCGTCGAGGATCGCCTCGAGGTCCCCACCTTCGTCACCCACCACCCCTCCGCGATCAGGCCGCTGGCGAAGAAGGACCCCGAGGACCCGCGCTTCGCCGAGCGGTTC
>CAZDYS010000782.1:0-1994 GCA_964509445.1 uncultured Planctomycetaceae bacterium | reverse complement strand
CGCCCGGCGCGCGACGAACAGCGCCTTGTCGCTGAAGGTGCGCGAGACGGGGACGAGCCGCTCGAGCCGCAGCCCGGCGTCCTGCAGCTCGCCGTCGACGTCGGCGCGGGAGTAGGACGGGGCGTAGCGCCGCGCGAGCCCCACGCGGCTGCGCAGGAAACGCCCGAGGTGCTTGGCCGTCACGCGGTAGCGCACCTGCCCCACGATCGGCCCGCGGACGACGCGGGCCAGCTCGCGGTACACGCGCACGCGCTCCGTCCGGTCGTCCAGGTGGAACAGGAAGCGCAGCGAGACGGCCGCGTCGACGCTCTGGTCCGCGAGCGGCAGCGCGAAGGCGGACCCCTCCAGGAGCGAGACCGCGCCGGCGTCTCGCGGCCGCTGCCGGAGCATCGCGCGCGAGCGGTCCACTCCCAGCACCGTCCTCCCGGAGCCCCGCAGGGCGGCGAACATCCGACCGGTTCCGCTGGGGAGGTCCAAGACGCGCGTCCCGGCGCTGGCCTCCTCGAGGAGGGCGACGACCAGGTCCTCGTCTCGACGCTGCTTCCAGCTCGCCAGCGGGCCGCGGAAGCGGCGCTGCTCGTAGCTCCCCGCGACGGCGGGATCTCGCCAGATGTCCTGCTTTCTCATTCGACGGAAGGAGGGTCCGCGCTCCGCGCGCAGGCGAGATAACCGGACCCGGGCCGGCAGAAAAGCCCGAAGAGAATTTCACCCTTTCCGGCGAGCTGCCGATTGTGACTCCAACCCCTTGTCATAGAATGGGTTGCCAGAAACCGCCTCGGTGGCGGGCCGAACAGCGAATCTCCGCGTGACGCTCCGGTGCCTTCTGGCCTGACGGGGCGCCGCCGGTATCTTCCGAGGCTCGCCCCCCTGCCACCTCCCGCCTGCTGATCCCAACGACCCGATGGCCGAATCCGCGATCCAAGAGACCGTCCAGGCTGCCGAGGCCTTCTCCGTCGTCCCGGAGCTCTGCATCGCCTGCGATGCCTGCTGTCAGGACTTCCCGGAGGTGTTCTACATGGGCGACGACGCGAAAGCGCACGCCCACGAGACGCATCCGACCGACCTCTACAACGCGCGCACCGTCGTCGACGTGTGCCCCACCGGCGCGATCGAGTTCTCCGGCGAGCTGCCGCCCGCGGAGGACCTGGCGCAGCTGGAAGAGGTTCCCGGCTGGGAGCTGACCTGGGCGCGCTGGCGCGGCGTCGAGGAAGACTCCGTCGAGCGCGACCGTCGCTACGGCCGCGACTACGAGGTCCACGAGGAGGACGGCTACGTCCACATCAAGATGCGCTTCCCCACGCGCGTGCCGGCGGTCCGCGACCGCTTCCGGTACGGGCTGCAGGAGGACATGCCGCTCTACAAGAGCCACGTGCAGCTCAACGGCAGCTCGATCCTCGTCGCCGGCTGGCTGACGGACCCGAAGATCAAGGCGCTCACGCACACGTCGAGCTCCTTCCCGGCGCAATTCATGACCACCATCGACCTCGGTGGCGAGGACTTCCTCGGCATGAGCACGCGCTACGACGCGCACGCCGAGCTCGAGGTCGTGCTGTTCCGCGACCCGGTGCAGATGGAGACGTGGCAGTGGAAGAGCCACTTCATCACCGACAAGTGCACCGCCTGCACGATCTGCGAACGCGTCTGCCCGACGAACGCGATCTCCAGCGGCGAGATCTTCTTCATCGACCCGGACCTGTGCATCAACTGCTCGGTCTGCGGCGTGTACTGCCCGTTCGACGCGATCGACGACAGCCGCGACGTGACGGTGCAGCGCATCAAGGCGAAGCAGATCCCCAAGGCGGTCGTCCACGAGGAGCTCTGCACCGGCTGCGAGTTCTGCGTCGACATCTGCCCGTTCGACGCGATCAAGACGACGAACGCGGTCGAGGGCGACTTCGACTACCAGCTCCCGCAGATGCAGACGATCGCCGAGGTGATCCCGAAGGCGTGCGTGTCCTGCAAGCTGTGCGAGCAGGTCTGCATCAAGAACGCGA
>CAZDYS010000781.1:0-2010 GCA_964509445.1 uncultured Planctomycetaceae bacterium | reverse complement strand
GAGTGGGGGAGCGATCGCAACGGCGACGGCGATCTCCGCGACAACGTGCTCGCGATCTTCGACCCCAAGACGGGCACGCTGACGAACACGGGGATCGCGCAGGCGAGCGAGGGCGACAGCTTCAACGACCTCATCCTGGTGGACGACGGGTTCGCCGCCTGCGTCGTGTTCGAGTTCGCCAGCGGCCGCGACCTCGACGGGGACGGCGAGCTCGGCTACGCGACCTTCCTGTTCGACGATCGCGCGTTCCGCTGGGCGCTGGGCCCCGGGTTCCTGTGGCACGGGAGCGACAGCTTCTTCTTCCCTCCCGGAGCGATGGGCGTGAGCGATGTCGTCGTCTACGCCGAGGGGCCGATCGTCGGCTCGCGGCAGCGCCTGCAGGTCTTCGATCCGGTGCTCGGGCGGGTCTTCACGCCGGAAGGGGTGGAGCCGTCCTCGGGGCCGCTCGTTCGTCGCCTGGGAGACGCGTTCGTCTACCGCGGCAGGGACACGCGGCTGCGGCTCCTCCAGGTCGACGAGCGGAAGCTGCGCGCACCGCGCGCCGGGGCCTCTCCGGCCGCGGGTCGTGCGTCGGGTCGCTAGGCGCGCGCGCGGAACGCGGTCGCTCACCGTCCCGGTTTGCGCACCGCATGGGAGCGGTATCGCTTACGTCTGAGCGCTTCCGGGACGTCGGCAGCGGCAGTCTACTGAGGCTCCCCAGGAGGTTCGCCGATGCTGTTCGCTCTCGCCACGCTCGCTCTCGCCGTTCCCGCTCCCCAGGACGAGGTCGTCGTCCTCTGTCGCAAGGTCGTGACCTGCGCCGCGTCCGAGGACACGCCTCAGGTGATCGACGACGCGGCCGTGCACTTCGCGGACGGCAAGCTCGTCGCGATCGGTCCGCGCGCGGAGATCGAGATCCCGGAGACCGCGACGGTCCTCGACCACTCCGACGCGTGGGTCGTCCCCGGACTCCTGGACCTGCACAGCCACATGGGGATCGGCGGGGCCGTCGTCGACTGGAACGACGCGGTCTACCAGGCGAACCCCGGGCTGCGCGTCAGCTCCTCGGCCGAGCCGGGGAACGAGCACTTCCAGCGTGCGCTGGCCGGCGGCGTGACGTCCGTGCTGTACCTCTCCGGGTCGGGCACGAACATGAGCGGCGCGGGCGTGCTCCTGAAGACCGCGCCCACGACCTACGCGAAGAGCCTGATCCGCGATCCCGGCTCGCTGAAGATCGCGCAGGCCGGCAACCCGGAGCGCTGGGGGCCGGCGATGCAGCGCTCCTGGATGAACTGGAACACGCGCAACACGATCCGGCGCGGAAAGCTCTACGCGAAGGCCTGGGAGGCGTTCGAGGCGGGAGAGGGGCCGGAGCCGGAGTTCGACCCGCAGTGGGAGATCTTCCGCGCGCTCGCGAAGGGCGAGACGATCGCCGCGGTGCACACGCAGATCTACCAGGTCTTCCTGATGAGTCTGACGATGCTGCGTCAGGAGCTCGACCTGCCGATCTTCATCGCGCACGGGACCTTCGACAGCCTGCGCCTCGCGGACCTGTGCGCGGAGCTCGGCGTTCCCGCGATCCTCGGTCCGCGCACCGTGAACACCACGTTCCTGGTTCCCGGCTTCGCGGAGATCGACACCGACGGACGCTTCGAGGGCATCGCCGCCGGCTACCAGGAGCGTGGGCACACGATGATCGGCTTCAACACCGACGCGATCCACCCGGACTGGTCCGGGGGGCCGCACACCGAGGAGCTGCAGCTCCAGGCGGCCATGGGCGCGCGGTACGGGATGACGAACGAGCGCGTCGAGATCCTGCGCGGGCTGACGATCGTGCCGGCGCTCACGATGGGGATCGACGACCGCGTCGGCAGCCTGGAACCGGGCAAGGACGCGGATCTCGTGATCTCCGAGGGGGATCCGACGGACCCCCGCAACCGGGTCCGCCTGGTGTTCGTGGACGGGGAGCCCGTCTACGACCGCGACGAGGACCCGACGGTCTGGTAGAAGGCGCTGCATGCTGACCCCCCT
>CAZDYS010000780.1:0-2011 GCA_964509445.1 uncultured Planctomycetaceae bacterium | reverse complement strand
AAGCTCGTCGACGTCTTCGGGGTCCCGCGCGACACCGTCGAGGCGTTATACGAGCACCTCCGTAAGATGGAGTTCTACGACGACTCGGGGCAATCGACGCGCGAGCTGTTCGAGGAGTTCTTCCCGGGCCGCAACGACGTGCACCGGCTCCTGATGGAGCCGATCTCCTACGCCAACGGCTCGACGCTCGACGATCCGGCGATCTCCTACGGGATCGTGTTCTCGAACTTCATGAGCAAGGGCGTGTACACGTTCGTCGGCGGCACGGACGGCCTGATCAAGGCCATGCGCGGCGAGCTCAAGAAGAACGGCGTCGACCTGTTCGGCAACACCGAGGTGGAGCGCATCCTGGTCGAGAACGGGGAGACCAGGGGCGTGCTGGCCCACGGTCGCACAATCCTGGCCCCGGCGGTCGTCTCGAACGCCAACATCAAGACGACGATCGAGAAGCTGGTCGGCCCGGACGAGCTCGACCCCGGCTTCGTCGCGAAGAGCCGCGCCGTCCGCCTGAACACCTCCAGCTGTCAGGTCTACATGGGCGTCCGGCTCGGCGAGACCGTGCCGTTCGTGACGGACCTCCTCTTCACGTCGACGCGCCCCACGTTCACGTCCGAGTCCCTGTGCGACCTGCACGGCCTGAGCCGCACGTTCTCCTTCTACTACCCGAGCGGCCGTCCGGAGGAGAGTCCCGAGCGCTACGCGATCGTCAGCTCGACCAACGCGCGCTTCGAGGACTGGGCGGGCCTGGACCAGGACGCCTACGAGCGGGAGAAGGCCTCGCTGATCGAGGAGACGCTGCAGTGCCTCGAGGGGTACCTGCCGGGGATTCGCTCCAAGCTCGACCACGTCGAGGCCGCGACGCCGCGCACGTTCGCGTTCTACACGCAGCATCCCGGCGGGACCTCCTTCGGCACCAAGTTCGAGGGGCTCGAGGTCTCGATGGGCCTCTCGGAGGAGGTCCACGGCCTGTTCCACTCGGGCAGCGTCGGGATCATCATGAGCGGCTGGCTCGGAGCCGCGAACTACGGCGCGATCACGGCCAACAAGGTCGACGCCCTCCTCCACGCCCGGAAGAACGCACCGGTCTCCACGCCATGACAGACACCGACCTCACGATGGACCGCGCGGCGATCGAGGCCGCGATCCCCCACCGCCCGCCGTTCCTCTTCGTCGACCGCGTGACGGACCGCACGGAGGAGAGCCTGACGAGCGAGTGGACCGTCCCGGCCGACGCGGACTTCTTCCGCGGACACTACCCCGGGCAGCCCATCACGCCCGGCGTGCTGCTCTCCGAGCACACCTTCCAGACGGCCGCGCTCCTGATCTCGAACGCCCTGTCGGGCTTCGCGGCGGAGGACGGCGTCCCGGTGCTGACGAAGATCGAGGGAGCTCGCTTCAAGCGCATGGTCCTGCCCGGCGAGACCGTCAAGACCACCGTGCGCGTCACCGAGCGCCTGGGACCGGCCTGGTACATGAGCGGCAAGGTCACCTGCGAGGACAAGACCGTGCTGCAGATCCGCTTCGTGCTCTCCGCGAGCGACGCGATGGCGCGCGTCACGGGAGACGCGGAGTGAGCTGGCTCGGCCTCGAGGGCAAGACCGTCGTCGTGCTCGGCGTCGCGAACAAGCGCAGCGTCGGGTTCCACGTCGGCAAGAGCCTGGAGGCCGAGGGCGCGCGCGTCGTCTGGGTCGTGCACACCGAGGCGCGTCGGGAGGAGCTGCTGCGCAAGCTCCCGGAGCGTGAGATCCTCGTCTGCGACGTCGAGCGCCAGGAGGAGATCGAGGCGCTGCGCGACGCGCTCACCGCCCGTGGCGAACCGCTGCACGGTCTGGTCCACTCGGTCGCCTTCGCGAACTACTCCGAGGGCCCGAAGCCGTTCCACCAGACCAGCAAGGCGGACTTCCTGCAGGCCGTCGACGTCTCCGCGTTCTCGCTGGTCAACGTCGCCGGCGCGCTCGAGGAGCTCTTCGCCAAGGACGCGGCGGTCGTGACGATCTCGATCTCGACCACG
>CAZDYS010000779.1:0-2013 GCA_964509445.1 uncultured Planctomycetaceae bacterium | reverse complement strand
GGTACGAAACCGGCACGGTCGAGCTGTTTGACCTCAGCCAAGACCCGGGCGAAACCCACGACTTGAGCAGTGCCGAGCCCGAGCTGGCTCAGGACCTTCTCGCCCAGCTCCAGGGCTGGAAGAAGAAGGTGGGTGCACCGCTCTCGGCACGGCCGGGAGAACGGGACTAGGCCCATTTGGCCAGCGCCCGCCCTGCACCGAACGGATTTCCTTGGCGCGGGCGGCAGCGAAAGCGGCCACGCCGAACCGGCCCACGAGACGCGTCACAGGCCCAGCTCGCTTCGGCAAACCTGCTCGAACGCTCGCGTGACGCACGGTCCAGAATCGCGGGAACCTAGACGGCCGAACGTCCGTCAGAAGGGCAGATGTTCAGAGTCTCTCCTCTGTTCAACCTCCCTCGCAGAAGCGGACCGGTCCTCCCCCGGTCCGTTTCTCTTATGATCTGGCACTCTCGTAGCGGCGTGGCAGCCTGAAACCTCCCCTGTGCCGAGCGCTATCCCTCACGGAAGCATCCTCGCTCGAGTCCACCCGGCCTCGCCACAGCCCCCCGCCCGCCTTCGATCTTCGCTCCTGCCTAGCGAATTTCTCCGAGAAGAACGAAGCCTTTGACGCCCCCCGACACGCCTCAGGATCCTGAGACGGAAGTGCAGTTCACTTCCGATCTCGCGTTGGTTCAGGGGACCCTGCAGGGTGAGGCTGCAAGTGTGGACGAGTTTCTCGAGCGAATGAAGTGCGTGCGCCGGATGCTTGCGTACCGCAACCGCAACTACGGCAACCCACTTGGTCAGGAGGAACTGGACGATCTCGTTCAAGAGACTCTGGTCGCCGTCTGGAAGAAGCTCAAGGAGTACAAGGGCACAGGACCGCTCGAGGCCTGGGTCTTTCGATTTACGTTCCTGCAAATCGTAAGTCGCCTACGTGAACTCGAACGGCGACCGAAACTGGTCGAAACCGTTCCTGAGGAGGGCGCTGAGGATCCGCTGCCCCAAGACGATCGCGAGTTCGCATTGCTCTATGAGAGCCTCGAGCGCTTGGGGCCCCCAGCGTCGGAGATCATCGCGCTCAAACATCTCCAGGGCCGGAAGTTCGTCGAGATCGCGAGCGAGCTCGGAATGCCGCTCAACACGGTCAAAACACGTTACTACCGTGGTCTCGCAAGGCTGCGCAGTATGCTCGGGGCCCACCCGCAGGATGAGCAGCAATGAACGGCCACGCCAGCGAAGGACACGAGGATCAAGTGCTAGAGGTCCTGGCAAACGCGGACGATCCCCGGGAGGGGTTCGCAGCGTCGCAGTTCGCGAACTGCAAGGCGTGCCAACAGTTCGTCGAGGAAGTGTTGGCGACCGAACACAAGTTCGAGGCTCTCGGAACGACCGAGCGCAAGCGCTTCGGCGAATACGCGGATCAAACCCAGGACGTCGAAGTCGGACGTGCCGAGGAGGCGTTCGCCCAGATGATCCGCGGCGAGACGTCCACGCCGTCGAGCGGCCCCGCCCGCTCCGCGCCGTGGCGAGCGCTCGCAGCGGCCGCGGCGATTCTGCTCGTGTTCGCCCTGTGGCAACCCTGGAAACAACAGGCGTTCGATCCAACCCTAGGCGGCGAACTCACTCGCCCCATCGGCACTCTCGAAGCGCACGCGGGCTACGGCCCCTTCGAATGGAAGCCGGTCAAGCCCGCGCGCGGCTGGTTCCGTATTCGCGTGCGCTACTCTGCCGATGGCGAAAGCCGCGAGGTCGTGAGCCCGCGGATCCGTGAACAGAGCTGGATGCCACCGGCGCAGATGGAACTCCAATGGCCCGACAAGATCGAGTGGAGCCTCGAAGTCTTCGATGGTTCCGGCGCACCGCCAGCAACCTACTCCGCATCGGCGGAGCGTTCGCAGTAGTCGCGAGCGGCCTCGTCGCGGCGCGGCGTGTGCTCACCTGATCAGAGGCACTCCGACGGCGTCCTGCAGCCACTCGGCCTCGATGGCGGCAAGCGCGCCGCTTTGGGTGAGGGCGGCGAGGGCCGCGT
>CAZDYS010000778.1:0-2013 GCA_964509445.1 uncultured Planctomycetaceae bacterium | reverse complement strand
GCTCGCGTGGTCGTTGATCGCGCGTCCCTGGCCCGTGAAGATCGGGCCGTTCTCACGAATCAGGTCGCCGCGCTCCATGCCCGGACCGCGCGGCTTGGAGCCGACCAGCAGGCAGTGGTTCGCGTCCTTGAAACCGACGTTCGGGTCGCTCGTCAGGACCATGTCCTGGAGCAGCGGGAACGCGCAGTCGGCCAGCTCCATGGCGACGCCCTCGAGCGCCTGCATCGGCTTCTCCGCCGGGATCTCGATCATCTGCAGGACGACCGGCTGGTCGGGGCCGAACATCTGGCCGCTCGCGATGCGGAACGTGAGCGCGTAACCGATCTGACCGGCTGCTCCGGTGACGGCGACGCGGATGGGGGCTTTGCTCATGACGTGCTTCGGGGTGGTCGGGGTCGGATTCGAGGGCGAATAGTTTGCCGCCGGGCCGCCGCCGGCGGAACCGGAGTGCCCGGTCTCTTTTCCTCCTCTCCGCGCGTCCAGGGGGCCCGTGCGACCCGAATGCCCTGCGGGAGGCTTGCATCGCCGCCCCCGAGCGGAAAGGCTCGACGCCGTGGCTTCCCCCCGGATTCGCCCGGGCGGATCGAGCCAGGACGGCAGGCAACCCGATATCCTCGAAGGATCGACGACGCGCGAGGCGGAGGAGACCCCCTTGGCTGGCAGCATGGATCTCAGCGGCACCCTTTCGACCCCTCTGCACGAGGAGGAAGCCGCCTGGCTTCGCGAGCTCCTCGCGCAGCTCGGGCAGCAGGCGGCCGAGGCGCGTTTCGACGTCGCTCCGAACCCCTGCGTGGGCGCGGCGATCCTGTCCGACGGCGTCGAGATCGGACGGGCCATCCACGAGCGCTGGGGAGGTCTGCACGCCGAGCCGCGCGCGCTCGCCGCCGCCGAAGGCAGCGGCGTTCCGCGCGAGCGCTGGGACACGATCGTGATCACGCTCGAACCCTGCTCGTCGATCGGCAAGACCGGCTCCTGCGTGGACGCGATCCTCGCGTCCGGCCTGCGCCGCGTCGTCGTGGGCGGACTCGACCCGGACCCGCGTCATCGCGGTCGCGGACTCGAGCTCCTGTCCGAGGCGGGCCTGGAGGTGGTTCACCTGCGCGGCGGCTCCTACCTGGAGGACGTGTCCCCGCACTTCCTGCGGTGGACGCGCCCGGAGCGCATTCGGCGTCGCCGTCCCTGGACCATCGCGAAGTGGGCGCAGACGAGGACCGGCCAGCTCACGCCTCCGGAGAACGTCGGAGAGGGTCGCTGGATCTCCGGCGCTGCCTCCCTGGACCGCGTGCAGGTCCTGCGCGGGCGCGTGGACGCGATCGTGACGGGCATCGGTACCGTGCTGCGCGACGATCCGCGCCTCACGGTGCGCACGCCCGGCAACACGGAGGCGCGGCCCCTGCGGGTCGTGCTCGACACGGAGCTGCGCATGTCCCCGGACGCGCGTCTGTTCACGCCGGCCGAGGCGCACGAGGGCGCCGGAGAGGTCCACGTCTTCACGCGACCGGGCGGGGACGGTGCGCGCCGGCGTGCGCTCGAGGCCGCCGGTGCGATCCTGCACGCGGTGCGTCCCGGCGACGACGGCCGCCTGTCCCTGCGCGAGGTCAGCGGCGTGCTGTGGGAGCTGGGCGTCCGCCGCACGCTGCTCGAAGCGGGCCCGACCATGATCGAGTCCTTCTACGCCGCCGAGCTCATCGACCAGGTCGCGATCACCACCGGGAACGTCAACGGGGGCCGCGGCCCTTCGCTGGCCGCCCACCTGCAGCTCGACCGCCTCGAGGGGATCCGCCGGCAGGAGGTCGGCGAGGACCAGTGGCTCGAGGCGTTCCTCAAGAGCCGCTAGGGCTCCACGCCTCGTTGCCGAGCTCCATGACGACACGCGCGAGACCGCGAAGCGGGCGGGCCTCCTGGCCGGCAGCCGCGCTCGCGGCGCTTCGAGACCCCCGCCCCGAGGGAGCGGCCGCTCGCGCGGTCTGAGAGCGCGATGGCGAGCCCGGAGGGGAGAACCCGAGGCTGGAC
>CAZDYS010000777.1:0-2013 GCA_964509445.1 uncultured Planctomycetaceae bacterium | reverse complement strand
CCTCGCGTCGCGCTCCGCCGAGGAGCAGGACGCGCTTGCCCGCGCGCGCCTCGAGGCGCGCCGGGCGCCCGTCCTCGAACACGGCCAGCTCACCGCGCGCGATGGCGCGGTCCTCGGTCTCGAACGAGCCGACCAGCGGATAGGCGGCGCGCTCGCCGTGGGACGCGTCCAGCACGAGCTCGCCGTCCCCCTCCCAGACCGCCTCCGCGCAGAAGAGCTCCGAGGGAGTCTCGAGCGGCGACGTCGCGCCGAGCACGCGGCCCGCGAGCACGCGCGTCTCGACGGCCCCGGTCCGCACGCGCGGCAGGCTCTCCGCCGGGTGGTGCGCGAAGCTCGGCTCGACCGTCTCGAGCTCCGGTTCGAGCGCGGCCCACAGCTGCACCCCGTGGACGCGGAAGTCGGGGTCGCGCTCGGAGTCCGCCGAGCGCTCCGAGTGCGTCACGCCGCCGCCGGCCGTCATCCAGTTGACCGCTCCCGGGAGGATCCGCTGGGTGCACCCCAGGGAGTCGCGGTGGACCAGCTCCCCCGTCAGCCGGTAGGTCAGCGTGCACAGGCCGATGTGCGGATGAGGACGAACGTCGAGCCCGCGACCGGCCGGGAGCACGACCGGCCCCAGCTCGTCGAGGAAGACGAACGGCCCGACGGACCGTCGCTCGCGCGTCGGGAGCGGGCGCAGCACCGGCATGCCGCCGACGTTGCGCTCGCGGGCCTGGATCACCTGCAGCATCTCTCGTTCTCCTCCTTCCGCTGCGTCGCATCCTACCCAGGCGAGGGGGAGCGGCGTCGAGGAACGCCTCGGCGTGGGTGCGAGGCAGAGGAGCGAGCCGGCCCTTTCCTCGGAGAGCGCCACATTCCAAGCTGGGCACGTCGCGCCCGGGACCGGAGCGCGCGACCCTCCCCGATGCAACTTCTGACCTGGTTGGGAATCGCCGCCTGCTTGCTGCACTCGGCGACGTTTTCCGGCCTGAACCTCGCGCTGTTCGGGCTCGGCCGCCTGCAGCTCGAGGTCGAGGCCGAAGGTGGCAACGCGGCGGCGTCCCGCGTGATCGCTCTGCGGCAGGACTCGAACCTGCTCCTGACCACGATCCTGTGGGGCAACGTCGCGGCCAACGTGCTGCTGACGATGCTCACGGACTCGGTGATGGTGGGGGCCTGGGCGTTCGTGTTCTCCACCTTCGGCATCACGTTCTTCGGGGAGATCGTTCCCCAGGCCTGGTTCTCGCGGAACGCGCTCCGCATGGGCGCCGCCCTCGCCCCCGTGCTGATCGTGTACCAGAAGCTCCTGTGGGTCGTCGCCAAGCCGTCCGCCTGGCTGCTCGATCGCTGGCTCGGTCCCGAGGGCATCACCTACCTGCGCGAGCGCGATCTCCGGCGCGTCATCACGAAGCACATGGAGGCCAAGGAGGCGGACCTGAAGGAGACCGAGGGGCGCGGCGCCCTGAACTTCCTCGCGCTCGACGACCTGCCGCTCGCGCGCGAGGGCGAGCCGGTCGACCCGCTCTCGGTGATCTCGCTGCCCGTCAACCTGGACCTCCCGGTGCTCCCCGCGTGTCGGCCGTCGAAGGACGACCCGTTCGTCCAGCGCGTGGAGGCCTCGGGCCGCAAGTGGGTGATCCTCTGCGACGAGGAGGAGACTCCGCTGTTGGTGCTCGACGCCGACGAGTTCCTGCGCGGGCTCTTCCTGCACGACGAGGACTTCCGTCCCTACGCGTGCTGCCACCGTCCGATCCTCGTGACGGATCCCGAGCTGCCGGTCGGGCGCGTGCTTCGCCGCCTGTCGGTGGAGCCGGAGGAGCCCGGCGACGACGTGATCGACCAGGACCTGATCCTGCTGTGGACGGAGGACCAGCGCCGCGTCGTGACGGGCGCCGACCTGTTGGGATTCATGCTGCGCGGGATCGCGCGCACCACGGAGGCGTCGGCTTCTCCGGCGAGCTAGCGTGACGAGAGCCCTCTTTCTCCCGATGCACCTCGGAGCCCTCCTGGGGCTCCTCCTCCTCGGAGCGGTGCCCG
>CAZDYS010000776.1:0-2013 GCA_964509445.1 uncultured Planctomycetaceae bacterium | reverse complement strand
CGCGAACATCAACATCGACATGATCGGCCGCAACAAGGCCGACTACCTCCTGATCACCCCGACCAGCGCGCACCCGGCCTACAACGGACTCACGCGCATGGCCGAGAAGAGCGCGCCGCTCGAGGGCTTCGGACCGCTCGGCAGCGCGGACGCCTACTGGGCCCGGAGCGACCACGCGAACTTCTCCCAGAACCTGGGCATCCCGGTCGCGTTCCTGTTCTCCGACGTCCACCCGGACTACCACCAGCCGACGGACACGGTCGAGAAGATCGACTACGACAAGATCTCGCGCGTCGCGCGCGTGGTCGTCCGGATGCTCGACGAGCTCCAGGACATGAAGATGTCCGAGCTCGCGAGCGAGTAGACGCCGGCGATCGCCTCGAGCGAGCCGCGTCCCCCCGGAGCGGGGACGCGGCTCGCTTCGTTTCGCCCCTGCAGGCTCAGAAGCGGAACGGCAGCCGCAGGAAGTCCAGCGCGGTGGGGGCCCGGCGCCCCTCGGCGTCGAAGGTCTCGCTCTGGAACTCGACCTCGAAGCGCAGGTAGCTCGGTGCCGCGCCGAGCCCCTCGAAGGTGGACACGTCGGAGGTCCAGTCGCCGAGCGGTTCGGGCGTGCCGTCGGCGCCGCGCTCGGCGGCCTGGAACCGCAGCAGCACCTGGTTGCCCGCGAGACGGTCGGCGGCGCCTCCGGTCCTGACGCGGAAGAAGGTCGGCACGAGCGCGACGGAGAGGTCCGCCGCCCCGGCGAAGTCCGCGAGCGAGTCCTCGCCCACGGCCAGCGTGACCTCGAGCTCCCCGGTGGCCGCGTCGAAGGCCGCCGACGCGACCTCGAAGCGACGCTCGCGGTCCGCGGCGGGGTTGTCCCCGAAGGCGGGCCGGCGTGCGGCTCGAAGCTCCGCGCTGCGCAGGAGCTCCGGCCGCCGCAGGTACACGTCCCCGAACCCGCCGCGCAGGGAGTCGGTCCAGCGCGGGCCGAAGGTCAGCGTGTGCCGGTCGGCGTCGTGGCGCAGGGACGAGTCGGTGAGCGGAACCGGCCCGAGGAGCGGGCGCGCCGACGCCACGTCGGTCCCCTCCGCGAGCACCTCTCCCGTTTCCGGGTCGATGCCCTCGAAGTGGAACGAGCCTCCGACGAACCCCTCGGGCTTCGCACCGGCGGCCCCGAGCGGGATCCAGGTCGAGCGCGCGGTCGAGCGCGTCGTGAAGCTGGGCAGCGTCGAGACGAACGGAGGACGAGTGACCGCGAAGCGCGGATCGGGACTCAGGAACGCCTCCGCCGGAAGCACGACCAGACCGTTCGGGTCCGAGGTCGGCTCGCTGCCCTCGAAGGGCACCGACACCTGCACGATGCCGGGGCCGCCGCCGCCCCCGTGGCTGATCCCGCAGGGGACCGAGTCGATCGGCGTGCTCTTGGGGCCGGTGGTGAACGGCGCGCCGTTCGTCAGGACGTGCGCGAACGCGAAGTCCGCCGGCGAGCCGTCCGTGAAGTCCACGCCCGCCACGGCTTCCAGAACGACCATGCCGCCGGAGCCGGAACCTCCCGTGCCGCCGACGTGGTCGAGGAAGATCGTGTTCTCGCCGGCGCCTCCGCGAGCGCCGCGCGCCTCGATGCGGCCGATGGAACCGAAGACGATGCGGTCGAGCGTCCGGAACCGTCCGGCGCCGCCCGCGCCGCCGCCGCCGCCGCCCTTCTCGTCCGAGGCCGGGTTCCAGTTCACGTTGGGGAAGCTGTCGTTCGGGATCGCGTCGCCACCGCCACCGCCGCCGTTGCCGCCGCGCAGCTCCGCCAGCTCGCCGCGCAGCACGCCCACGAGCTTGTCGTCCTCGACGACCGCCGCGACACCGAGGAAGTCGTTGTTCGGGTTGCGGTCGCGGAACACGCTCCGGCCCGCCGCGCCGCCGCGCGCGGGCTCGCGCTCCGACTCGGCCCCGCGCCCGTCCGGGTGCCCGGGGAAGCCCTCCTGGCCGAACAGTCCCGGCAGCTCGCCGAGCGCCAGGTAGTCCGCCGCGAAGCGTCCG
>CAZDYS010000775.1:0-2018 GCA_964509445.1 uncultured Planctomycetaceae bacterium | reverse complement strand
GGGGCCGGATCCCTGTGCGGGAGTGCGCTGGGCGTCGCGGCCCTGGATCGCGTGGCGGAGCTTCGGGAGTTCGGCCGCATCGGCCTCGCGGGCGTTCTGGCCTTCCTCGGGCTGCGCTTCGCGCGCGAGGTCTGGGCCTCCCTCGACCGTCCCTGAGGGCGTCTGAGGGGCATCCCTACTGCCGGTACGTGTTTTTGTCGGAACTCCAGTCCTACGCAGGGTAGGGATGGGATAGAAAGAGAGAACGCTCCCCACAGGGGGTGAGGAGCGTGTCCGCCCGGGCGTCTCCCGCGCCGCGGGCGGGCGGAGACCGGGGAGGTCGTTCTTCTTCGAGCGCGAGCCTGCCCACCGTGACCCGTCCGAACGGGTCGCCTCCTCGGCCTCGACACAACGAGGCGAGGGTCTCGCCGGAACCTCTCCCGGGGGGCCTTCGCCTCGCCTCCTCCGCCGCGCGGGCGGGGAGGCGCGGCCCCCCGTCAGTTGTAGATGCCGCGGATCTGGTCCGCCTTCGCGACCCGGTCGACCGCGAGCATGTGCGCGGCCATGCGCATGCGCACGCCGTGGTGCATCTGCACCTCGCTGACGGCGGTCCAGGCCTCGCTCATGAAGCGGTTCAGACGCTTCTTCACGACGGGCTCGATCCAGACCAGGCCCTGGCGGTTCTGCACCCACTCGAAGTAGTCCGCCAGCACGCCGCCGGCGTTCGCGAGGATGTCCGGGACGACCGGGATACCGCGGTCGTGGAGGATCCGGTCCGCCCGGGCCGAGACCGGGCCGTGCGCGCCCTCGAGGATCAGCTTCGCCTGCACCTCGCGCGCGTTGCGCGAGTGGATCGCGTTCGGGACCGCGCAGGGGATCAGGATCTCGCAGCGCCGGGTGAGCAGCTCCTGGTTGGAGATCCACTCGTTGTTCCCGGGAGCGCCCTGCAGCGTGCCGTGCTCGTTGCTCCAGGCCAGCGCCTTCGGGATGTCGAGCCCGCCTGCGTTGAACAGGGCTCCGGTCAGGTCCGACAGCGCGCAGACCGAGTGCCCGTCGGCGTGGAGCATCGCGGCGAGCTGCCCGCCCACCTGGCCCGCTCCCTGGATGTGGATGCGCAGACGATCGCCCTCGAGCGCGTAGCTCTCGAGCGCGAGGCGCAGGCACACGCGCAGGCCCTGGGCGACCGCCTCCTGGCTGAGGCTCGTGCCGCCGAGGGAGAGAGGCTTGCCGGTGACCACGGCGCTCTCCGTGTGGCGCATGTGGTTGGACACCGTGTCCATGACCCAGGCCATCATCTCCTCGTCCGTACCGACGTCGGGCGTGAGGATGTCGCGGTCCGGACCGATCACGTCCAGGAGCCCGGCGGCGTAGCGACGGACCGCGCGCTCGATCTCGACGCGGCTGCGCTTCTTGGGGTTGAGGCGGATGCCACCGGCCGCGCCCCCGAGCGGGATGTTCAGCAGCGCGCACTTCCAGGTCATCCAGGCCGCGAGCGCCCGCAGCTCGTCGATCTTCAGGCGCGACGACAGGCGCATCGGACCGATGAACGGGCCGAGGCCCTGGTTGTGCTGGATGCGGTAGCCGTCGAAGACGGTCCAGGTCCCGTCCTCGAGCTGCACCGGGATCGCGACGGCCGTCTCGCGGTCCGGCTTGCGCAGGATCGCGTAGTTCGACGGGTCGACGCCCAGGTAGGCGGCGGCCTCGTCGTAGAGGCTCATCATCGTCGCGAAGGGCGACTCCTCGTCGAGCGCCGGCGTCGACGGCAGGGGACCCTTGCCCGACTCGGACGGCGTCTTCAGCTCGGCCTCGGTCATCGTCAGCTCCCGCTCAGGCGAAGATGCCGCGCATCCGGTAGACGGTCACGACGCGCTCGATCGCGAGGATGTAGGCCGCGGTCCGGAGCGACACGTCGTGCTCCTTCGACTTCGCGTACACCTCGTCGAAGGCCCCGACCATGGTCTGCTCGAGGCGCGAGTTCACGATGTCCTCGGTCCAGAAGTAGCCCATGCGGTCCTGGACCCACTCGAAGTAGGAGACGG
>CAZDYS010000774.1:0-2019 GCA_964509445.1 uncultured Planctomycetaceae bacterium | reverse complement strand
TGGACGGGGTCGCCGCGGCGGCAACTGATCCGCGCGCGCCGCGCGTCGCCGCTCAGTCGCGGCGGCGGTACAGCGTGTAGTCCCGGGCGCGCACGAGCGTGTCCTCGTGCACCTCGAACTCCCGCTGGATCCACTCCAGGACCAGCGGGTTGGTCTCCTCGAACGAGAAGCTCTCGTCCTGGTCGAAGTTGCGGTGCACGATCAGCGCCCACTTCACGCCGCGCTCCTCGAGCCGCTGGATCGTCGCGCGCTGCTGCTCCTCGGTCGCCGGCCAGAGGTAGTAGATCCACCAGTCCGGCGAGAGCTTGCCGAAGATCGGGTAGAAGCTCGGGCTCGTCGGCGCGACGAAGAGCTCGTCGTCCTCGACGCGCGTCCGGATGAGCCACTGCACCCGCGCGAGGTGGCGCGCCAGGGAGCGCTTGAGCAGGACCTCCTCGCGACCCAGCTGTGCGCCGTCGCCGAACGCGTGCTCGACGCGGTCGACCGGCTCGTCGCGCAGGAGCTCGACGACGAACGGATGGCGGCGAACCTGGACGAGGGCCGTCAGGACGAGCAGGGACGCCCAGACCGCGCCGCGCACGGGCCGGGCGGGCGCGAGCACGCCGAGCGCCACGGCCGCGAACAGGAGCGGCGGGCTGCTCTGGGCCAGGTGCGAGAGGTCGGAGCGCACCGCGAAGTGGTGCAGGTAGGGGACGGCGACCACGAAGCTGGCGAGGAGCAGCGCCCGGGCCGGCCGCGGGGCTCCCTCCTCGTCGCGTCCGAGACGCCCGCGGAGGAGCGCGACCAGCGCTGCCGGCAGCACCAGGAACGGGAGGAGGAACGCGAGGACGAGGCCGACGTCGCCCGCACCGCGCAGCTCCGTGTTCCAGGGCAGGGGATAGGGGACGGGCAGGTTCGCGCCCTGCTCGAGCACCAGTAGTGTCGCGTCCCAGAAGCCGCGCGCGAAGCCCGGCACGAGCGCGAACATGCCGAGCATCGGCCCGTAGCCGACGAGCACGCCGAGGCCGGTCGCGACCAGGCGCCGCAGGCGGCTGGGGCCCGACGGCGCGAGCGGCAGGCCCAGCGCGAGGGCGAGGAACGCGAGCCCCAGGTAGAGCCCGTGGTTGCGTCCGAAGAACGCACAGGCGCCGACCACCAGGCCGCCGACGAACGCCCGGCGGGCGCTGGGCAGCTCGACCAGGCGCACGGCGGCCCACACGCCGACCATCGTGATCGAGGACTCGTACAGCTTGTGCCGCGGGAACATCCAGAGCGTGAGCGCGGCGCCGGCCACCAGGAGCGCGAGCGGGGAGTGCAGCACGCGGCGCAGCGCGAGGAGTCCGGCCAGGAGGCCGAAGACCTGGAACAGCGCGGAGGACGCGCGCACCCCCAGGAGGCCGTCGCCGAACAGCGGCGACAGGAACGCGCACCAGTAGTAGCGACCGGGGTCGTAGGCCTGGAAGTCGCGCAGCGGGACCTGACCCGCGAGCACGGCGCGCACGCCGTACCACAGGTAGCCCTCGTCGCGCATGTTCACGCCCTCGCGGCCGAACAGCGAGAAGTTGAGCTCCGGCAGGAGGAGCGCCGCGGCGATGCAGACGAACAGCGTCCAGCGCGCTCTGCGCGCTCCGGTGGGGTCGCTCGGCGAGCTCATCGCGCCTCCGCCTGAGCCCGCTCCACGCGGCGCAAGGACTCGGCGTAGGACACGCGCCCGCGGGAAAGCTCGTCCGCGAGACGCAGCGCCTCGAGCGCTTCGGTCAGCCGTCCCTGGCGCTCGAGCGCCAGGCCGAGGAGATGGAACGAGCGCGCGTCGTCCGGGTAGACCGCCAGCGCGCGGCGCGCGAGGCGCTCGGCGCGCGGAACGTCGCCGCGCGTGAGGAGCAGCTCCCCGAGTCCGAGCAGCGCCTTCGTCTCCTCCGGCTGGACCTCGAGCACGCGCTCGTAGGCCGCGACCGTCCCCGCCGCGTCTCCGCGCGCCTCCGCCAGCTCCGCCCGCCCGAGCAGCGCCGGGACGAAGCCCGGAGCTCCCTCGAGCGTGCG
>CAZDYS010000773.1:0-2019 GCA_964509445.1 uncultured Planctomycetaceae bacterium | reverse complement strand
CCCCTCGTGGCCCCCCTTCCCATGACGCGATCCGCCCGCCTCCTGTTCGGTCTCCTCACCGTCGCCTGCGCGTCCCCGCTCGTGCGGGCCGACAACGGCGCCGTCAGCTACGCGGTACCGGCGACGGACCTCGTCGCGGACGGCTCCCTCGACGACTGGCCTGCCTCCGTGCGACCTCATCGTCTGGAGCTGCGGTACTTCGGGAACGAGCCGCAGAGCTTCGAGGACTGCGACGCGACGTTCCTGGTCGCCTACGAGCCGGGGACCCCGTTCCTGTACGTGGCGGTCGAGGTCGAGGACGAGTCCCACCAGGTCGAGGCGCCCGGCCGCGACTGGTGGAACGACGACAGCTGCGTCGTCTACTTCGATCGCACGCACGCGCGCGCGGGCTCGGGATCCGCGGCCTACGCGATCGCCGGCTCGCGTCGTGAGCTGTCGGGCAACGCGGGCATCCCCTGGGATCCGGCCGTGACCGAACAGAGCTGGAGCAACGCGACCGGCGCCCTGACGCGCGAGGGCACCCGCACCATCTACGAGTTCGCGATCGACACCGGGACGACGCTCGCTCCCGGCCAGACCTTCGGGCTGGACGTCGTGGTCATCGACCTGGACGAGGGCGAGGCGGACGAGGACGGCTCCTACCTGTGCTTCGGACCGTTCGTGTCGAAGAACCGCACGGCCGGTCGGTGCGGGAGCCTGCTGCTCCTGCCGGAGGACGCGGAGCTCGGAGAGCTGACGGGCACCGTGACCTGGGACGCGCCGCGCGAGGCCGCGCCCGCGTGCGTGCGCGTCACCTCGCTGGAGGACGAGGACCAGTGGCTCGACGTCGCCCTCGACGCGAACCGACGGTTCGAGGCCGAGCTGCTCCCCGGCCGCTACCGGATCGAGCCGCAGGTTCGGGTCCTGGAGGCCGCGAACGACTGGATCCGCATCGCCGACGACCCGGGAGTGGAGGCGGAGGTCGTCGCCTGGGAGCGCTCCGAGGCGAAGCCGCTCGTCCTCCGCGCGCGACCGGAGCCGACCTTCCCGGACGAAGGCGGCATGCTGGCGGCGTTCGAGGAGCCGGACGCGGAAGCGGTCGACCGCTTCATGGACGCGTGGATGGACCACTACGGCATCCCGGGAGCGTCCCTCGCCATCGTGAGCGGAGGCGAGCGCGTCTACGCGCGCAACTTCGGCGTCACCAACGCACTGACGGCCGAGCCGGTGACGGACGACACGCTGTTCGAGGCCGCCTCGATCACGAAGTGCGTGTTCGCGTTCGCCGTCATGCGCCTGGTCGAAGAGGGTGTGGTCGACCTCGACCGTCCGCTGTGGCTCGACCTGCCCTTCCCGGCGCTCGAACACGACGAGCGGCACAAGCTCCTGACCGCGCGCATCGTCCTCAACCACCAGTCCGGTCTGCCGAACTGGGGCCCGCGCGGGGAAGGCAGCACGATCGCGTTCCGCTTCACGCCGGGCACGTCCTACGGGTACTCCGGCGAGGCGATCGAGTACCTGAGCCGCGTCGTCGCCAAGCTCGACGGCCGCAGCGTCGACGAAATCCTGCGGGAGGAGGCCCTCGAGCCGATGGGCTTCGTCGGACGCACGCGCTTCCACGACGACCCGGCGATGCGCGCGGTCGTGGCGCGCGGGCACTGGCCGTCCGGCCCGACCAAGGGCGACATCCCCGCGGAGACCGGCGTCGCGCACAGCATGTACAGCAATGCCCACGAGCTGTCGGCGTTCCTCACATCGCTGCTCGCCGGCCGCGGCCTCAGCCCCGAGGCCTACCTGGACCTGTTCGAGCTCACCGTCGCGCGCCCCGCCGGCGAGATCGCGCCGCGCATGCCCTGGCGCAAGGGGTTCGGGCTCGGCTTCATGGTGATGGAGTCCCCGCACGGACTCGTCTTCGGGCACGACGGCAACAACGGCGACTTCCGCGCGAACCTCGAGGCCTACCGCGACCTCGACGCGGGCTACGTCCTGTTCGTGAACCACAGCCTGGGGGGTGAGCTGTCCAACCGGCTGCGCGGGTTC
>CAZDYS010000772.1:0-2026 GCA_964509445.1 uncultured Planctomycetaceae bacterium | reverse complement strand
CCCAGCGCACGTCCGCGACGCACCAGTCGAGCGGCAGGTGCGGATCCGCGAGCGACTCCAGCGCGCGCGTCACGGACGCCCACTTCACCGCTTCCGGGAGCTCGCCGGGCGCGTCGACGGTGGGCGGCCGCCCGTAGAGCACCATGCGGCGCTCCTCGAGCAGGAGCCGCACGCCGGGCTCCGCGACGCTGGCCTCCCGGCCCTTCGTCGCGTCGATCACGATCCGGCCGAGCGCGCGCCGCGCCTCGAGCGTGAGGTGCTCGCGCAGGGACAGCGCCACGGACAGCGCGTCGACGTGGACGTCCTCCGCGAGCCAGTCCCCGGACTGCGCGTAGGAGAACAGGGAGTCGGCGTCGGACATCGGCCCGAGGACCGGCAGCGGCGCGCCGTCGATCCGCACCGGCGTGGGCCAGCGCCCGCTCAGGAGCACGCCGTCCGCGTCCACGTTCTGGAACTGGGAGCAGACCGGCACGCAGGCGACCGGCTCGCGGAGGTCGAGCGCCAGGGCGAGACCGCGCTGCGCGTCGACCTCGAGGACCGGCACGGACCGGACGAAGGAGACCGCCTCGAGCGCCTGCCCGAGGCCAGCCAGCGCCCCGGCGTCCGTCACGGGGAACGCCGGGAAGGCGTCGGTCAGCTCCTCGAGCTCGTCGACCCAGCGCGGGTCCACGGGGCCGAGCTGGTCGAAGGAGAGCTCCGCCGGGTCCACCCAGGCGACGGGTTCCGCGGGCTCCGCCGGCCGCTGGGTGAGGCCGGGACGCCGCTCCGGGGGCGTGGCGAACCAGCCGATGGCGAGGATCGTCCCCACCAGCGACACCGGCAGCAGCCAGGCGCCGACGCGCTGGACGCTGGACGATCGCTTCGAGCCTGCCCCCCCGGACATGGAGTCGCGCTCCTCCAGGCTCCGGTCAGTTCACCCGGGCGGGAACGGCCTGAACCTCGAGTTCGGCCGGCACCTGGCTGGTGGGCGCCGAGGCCGCACCGCCCTTCGAGGAGCGCAGCGCGCCCTCGATGTAGATGTCGAGCGTGGTCTGGATCTCCAGCACCTCCTCGCGGCTCAGCGTGATCCGCGGGCTCTGCTGCCCGTGGAGCTCGTGGCCGAGCAGGCGCGAGACCAGCTTCAAAGGAGCGAGCTGCCGCTCGAGGCGCGTGGTGCGCGGGGAAGAGGAGGACGAGGTCCGGGAACGCTCCATGAGGCAAACGTGAGGCTGAGGGCCGGCGAGGTACCAAGTGGACCGGCCCGGTCCAGGGCGGTGCGCTCCTTCCGGCGCGCGGGCGCGCGGCGCGACGAACGGAAGGGCGCGACTCGATCCTCTTTGATACGAACTCGGACCGCGCGAGACAAGCGAAGGCGACCTGTTCTCGCACAGCCCCTTCTCCTCGTGCTCCGGGGCGGGCACCATGCCTGGCCATGGCGCAGGACCGGATTCCCCGCACCCCGGGCGACCGAGCGAGCGTACCGACGGAGTGGAAGGGCTTTCGACTGTCCGCTTTCCAGCTCCAGGCGGTCCGCGCGATCAACGCGGGCGAGAACGTGCTCGTGTCGGCGCCCACGGGAGCCGGCAAGACGCTCGTCGCCGAGTTCGCGATCGCGGACGCGGTCGCGCGCGGCAAGCGCTGCGTCTACACGGCCCCTATCAAGGCCCTCTCGAACCAGAAGTACCGCGACTTCCGGGACGACCCGTCGATCGACGTGGGGCTGATGACGGGCGACGTCACGATCCACGCGAGCGCGCAGGTCGTGATCATGACCACGGAGATCCTGCGCAACGCGATCCTCGAGGCCCCCGAAGCGCTCCACGACGTGGATTACGTCATCCTCGACGAGGTGCACTTCATGGACGACCCCGAGCGGGGCTGCGTCTGGGAGGAGAGCCTGATCTTCGCGCCGCCGGAGATCCGCATCATCGCGCTCTCGGCCACGATCGAGAACCTGGACCAGCTCGGCGCCTGGATGCGCGAGGTGCGCCCCCACGACGCCAGTGCTCATCGAGTTCGGCTTCGGTTGGCCGGGTGTCCGGCCCGA
>CAZDYS010000771.1:0-2033 GCA_964509445.1 uncultured Planctomycetaceae bacterium | reverse complement strand
ACCTGCCGGCCCGCTCCCTGCTGCGCGCCGCCCTCGACTGGAACGTGATCCACCGCGCGGCGGACCGCGTCGCCCGCGAGGTCCCGACGGACCGACTCCTGCGCGTCCGCTACGAGGACTACGTGACGGATCCCGTGCGCGCGCTCGCGCCGCTCCTCGCGTTCCTGGGAGCGCGCGAGGACGAGGTGCTCGAGCGGCTCGCCGGCGGGACGACGCTCTCCACCGGGCACCTGGTCGCCGGCAACCGGCTCCGCACGTCGATGGAGGTCACCCTCCGGCCGGACACCCGCTGGCGCACGGAGATGCCGGACTCCTCGCAGCGACGCGCCTGGCTCCTCACCCGCGGCCGCATGCGACGCTACGGCTACGAGCGGAGTCCCGCCTGAGCCGCTCCGCGCGCGACGCGCACAAGGAGCTCCTCCCAGCGCGGCACGATCGCCTCCGGCGTGAACGCCTGCACGCGCTCGCGACCGGCCCGCGCCGTCCGGGCGGCGAGCTCGGGATCCACCGCCAGACGGTCCAGGGCGCGCGCGATGGCGCCCGGGTCCTCGACCGGGACCAGGAGCCCGTCGCGCTCGTCGGTCAACAGCTCCACCGCGCCGGTCCCGGTGTTCGTCGCGACGCAGGGACGTCCGATCGCGAGGGCCTCGAGCAGTGCGTTCGGAACGCCCTCGTAGCGGGAGGCGAGCAGGAACGCGTCCGCCCGCGCGACGATGCGCTCCGGGTGCCGCACGCGCCCGGCGAACACGACGCGGTCCTCGAGACCCCGCACCCGCGCGAGCTCCTCCAGCGCGCCGCGTTCGTCCCCGTCCCCCAGGAGCACCAGGTTCCAGGGCGTCTCCGTCTCGAGCAGCGCGCGCAGGGCGACGTCGTGTCCCTTCTGCGCGTGCAGGCGTCCGACGGAGACCGCGAAGGGAGCGATCGGGAGCGGGAGCTCGGGCTCTGCCGCGAGCGCGTCCGGGGCCGGCGTCTCGACGAAGTTCGGGAGGCACGACACGCGCTCCGGCGCGAGCCAGGTCGCGAGCTCGCTCGCCACCGCCTCGCTGTTGGCGACCACGTGCGCCGCGCGTCGGTAGGCCGGGCGCACGAGGCGGTTCCAGGGCGCGCGCAGCCGGTGCCGGCGCGGGTCGATGCGCTCGGACACGACGACCGGGACGCCGGAGCGGCGCGCGGCCAGGACGCTGAGCACGTTCGTCGGCGGCAGGAAGGAGAGGACGAGGTCGGGGGCGTGCGCCTCGATCGCGGACCGTAGCGCGCGCGCGCGCCGCAGGTTGCCGAGCGCGCGTCCCAGAGGTGCCAGCGGCCCGGAGCCGGAGGCGCCCGTGAGTCCCAGCCCCACGCGCTCGACGCCGGCGCCCACCGCATGGAAATCCGCGTCGGCGGAGGCCAGCGTGACCAGGCGTACGGCGTGTCCGCGGCGCGCCAGGTGCGTGGCGAGTCCCGCCAGGACGCGCTCCGCTCCACCCGCTCCGAGCGAGCCGATGACCAGCGCGAGGCGCAGGCCGGGTTGCACTCCGTGTTCGCTTGTGCTGCCCTGCACGCCTCCAGGGGGCCGAACCGGCCGTTCCGATGCAAGCCACTCCGACCGAGAAGCCGCCCGCGCCGGCCGATCCGCGCCACGCCTACCTCGAAGAGCTGCGGCTCCTCGAGCTCGAGGACGCCTGCCGCGAGTTCCCCGTCCCGACGGCGGAGCGCCCGGTGCGCCTGCTCGAGGTCGGAGCCGGCGCCGGCTGGCAGGCACGCGAGCTCACGCGCCGTGGCTTCCAGGTCGAGGCGGTCGACGTGGCGGACAGCAACTACGTCCAGGCGCGCGTGTTCGACGTGCGCGACTACGACGGCGTGCACCTGCCGTTCGAGGACGCGAGCTTCGACGTGGTGTTCAGCTCCAACGTCCTCGAGCACGTGCTGGAGCTGGACGCCCTCTTGACCGACCTTCGACGCGTGCTGGCCCCGGGCGGGGTCGGCGTGCACCTGATGCCGACGCCCACCTGGCGGCTCTGGGAGACCGGGCTGCACCCGCTCGTGCTCGGCAC
>CAZDYS010000770.1:0-2034 GCA_964509445.1 uncultured Planctomycetaceae bacterium | reverse complement strand
ATCACCCAGCGCACGGCCTGACCGCCTTCGCGCACCACCGTCGGGGTCATCGAGGACAGCGGACGCTTGCGCGGCGCGAGCGCGTTCGCGTCCGAGCCCACCAGCCCGTAGACGTTCGGGACGTCGTGGAAGATCGCGAAGTCGTC
Organism: uncultured Planctomycetaceae bacterium; assembly: GCA_964509445.1. Classification (GTDB taxonomy): domain Bacteria; phylum Planctomycetota; class UBA1135; order UBA1135; genus CAZDYS01. The sequence goes on along the minus strand of CAZDYS010000770.1, from coordinate 1,888 downwards.
GAGCTCGTTGTTCAGGAACACGCCCGCCTCCGGCACCAGGATGCCGGTCCCGAAGCTCGTGTTCAGCGTGGTCGTGAGGCTGACCGCGTTGCCGTCGCGGTCCAGGACCGACAGGTGCGTCGTCTCGCCGGACTCGACGAAGCCGTCTCCCCAGGCGGGAACGTCCGGGTTCGCGAACTCGCCGATGGACACCAGGCGCTCGGCGATCCAGGCCGGCGAGAGGAGCTCGTCCAGGGGCACGTCGACGTGGTCCGGATCGCCCAGGTGGACCGCGCGGTCCGCGAAGGAGCGCCGCATCGCCTCGATCCACCAGTGCAGCGCGCGGTCGCCGAGGGCCGCCTCGCCCGGCGCGAAGGGTCGCTCGAAGAGCTCGGCGTTCGCCTCCGCCGCGGCGATCTCGTCGTCCAGCGGCAGACCGTCGAGCAGCGAGAGCACCTGCAGCAGCACGAGTCCGCCGGAGCTCGGCGGCGGGACGGTGACGATCTCGAGACCGCGGAACCAGCCCACCAGCGGGTCGCGCCACTTCGCGTCGTAGCCGGTCAGGTCCCGGCGCGTCATCACGCCGCCGCAGGCCTCGATGGTCTCGATCAGCGCGCGCGCCACGGCGCCGCGGTAGAAGCCGGACGGCCCGTCGATGCGGTAGCGGTCGAGCGTGCGCGCCAGGGCGGGCTGCACCAGCAGGTCGCCCTCGCGCAGCGCGACGCCGCCCGGGTAGAAGAGCTCCGCCGCGCCGCCCTCGGGCCCGGGCCGCGTGAGGCGCCGGCGCGTCTTGGGGCTGGCCAGGGAGCGCGCCAGCCAGGGATCGACCCGGAAGCCCTGACGCGCGAGCTCGATGGCCGGCGCGCAGACCTCGCGCCACTCGAGCACGCCGAGGCGCTGGTGCAGCGCGTGCAGCCCGGCCGGACTGCCCGGGACGCCGACGCCGAGCGCGTGGTCGACCGACAGCGAGGGATCCGGCTGCCCGTCGGCCCCGCGGAAGTGCTCCTGCGTCAGCTGGCGCGGCGCGGTCTCGCGGAAGTCCAGGGCCAGGGGCGGCTGGGAGGGGTCGTGGGCGACCCAGATCGCGAACCCGCCTCCGGCCAGGTTGCCGGCGGCCGGGTACACGACGGCGAGCGCCAGGGCCGTCGCGACCGCCGCGTCGGCGGCGTTTCCCCCGGCCTCCAGGATCTCCTTCCCGACGCGCGTGGCCTCGGGGTGCTCGCTGACGACCATCCCCCGCCGCGGGGTCGGGATCTCCGCCGCTGCCTCCGGGTCGAAGGAGACGCAGGAGCAGGTCGCCGCCGCCGTCCAGGCGACGAGGAGCCAGGCTCCATGACCGAGCCGCTGCAAGCTAGAGCGCCGCCTGGCCGTCCTCGCGGATCTCCTCGACCTGGACCCCCCGCTCGCGCAGGAACACGACCGACTTCTCGATCGCATCCAGCTCGCCCTCGATCTCGACCGCCACCATCGCCATCTGCTCGGTGATGCTGGCGGCGCGGATGTTGGGGATCACGCCGAACTCCGCGTTGAGCTGGTGGCTGATGATCGGCTCCTTGATGAGCTGCTGGGGGAAGGTGCAGAAGTACTTACGCAGAGCCATGGTCGGGATCCTCAGGGGCGCCGGCGGCGTTGGGCCGCCAAAGCGACGAGAGATCCCACCAAAAGGGCGGTGCCGGCCGCAAGCGATCCGCGCCGGGAGCCGCGCTCGATCCACTCGATCCCGCTCCAGCGGTACATCTGAGGCTGTGCATGGGTCCAGTCGACCCCGGCGCTCTCGAGCACCAGGACCAGCGGAGAGGCCTCGAGCGCGAGGCGTGCGAGGGCCGGTGAGGCGGGCGCACGCGGCGTTCGGGGCCGCGCCAGGGCGTCCCGAGCGTTCGATCGCGCGCGGTCCACAAGGGCACGCTTC
>CAZDYS010000769.1:0-2059 GCA_964509445.1 uncultured Planctomycetaceae bacterium | reverse complement strand
CAGGCAGTCCGAGCAGAAGACGCTGATCTTCGTGTCGGCGACTTCCGAACCGGCGTTGCAGGTCGACGCGGTGATCGTGTTACCCGTACCGGTGACCTTGTACCAGACGTTGTTCCACGGGCCGCTCGCCACGCCGCAGGGCTCGACGATGTCGCTCGTGGCTTCCGAGTTGTCGAAGCTGATCGACGCCGGCAGAGCACCGAGGTCTTCAGCGTTGTCGCACTCGTCGTTGTCCGGCGCGACCGGGCAGGCGTCTGCACAGGTCAGCGTCTCGTCCCAGGCGTTGCCGCCGAGAACGTTCAGGCAGTCGTCTTCGGAGACCTCGAGGCAGGAGCCGTCGGAGAAGCAGCAGCGACCGGTCGGCGGGGCCGGAGCCGGGCAAGCGATCTGCAGCGTCATGTCGCCGCGGGTGCTGAAGGTGCCGAAGTTCGAGACCTGCACGTAGTAGGTGGTGCCCACGGTGAGGCCGAACACGTCGACGATCGACAGGAGGCCGACGCCTTCGTCTTCCGAGCAGGCGATCTCGGTGAACGCACCGCAGGTGCCGTCGTAGACCGCGAGAAGCGTGTCCGTCGCACCCGTGCTGAGCTCGGTGTCCAGACGCGCGGAGGTGTCCGTCGCGACGAACGTGAACCACAGGGAGCCGGAGCCGGCGCCAGCACCACCGGAGCGGCAGCTGAAGATCGGGTCCGTGGCCTCGTCCGTGGCGGACGTGTTGTCCACGGTCACGGAGCTGTTGCAGTCGACCGCGATCGCGTCGGCGCAGTTGTCGCCGTCACCGCCCGAGGGGGTGTCGGAGCAGGCCACGGAGACCGTGATCACGCCACGGCTCGCATCGCTGTAGGAGGCGGCCTGGATGAGGTAGGTGTTGCCCGCGGTGAGGCCGCCGACGGTGAGCTCGGAGAGGAGCCCGTCGCCTTCGTCCTCGGAGCACTCGAGCTCGGTCAGCGAGCCGCAGCTGCCGTCGTAGACGGCGAGCACGGTGTCGGAGGCCAGGCTGAGGTTCGTGTCGATGTCGGCCGTGTCGCCGGTCGCCACGAAGGAGAACCACAGCGAGCCCGCACCGTTGGTGCCGGGGCCGTCGAAGTGGCAGGAGAAGCCCGGATCGCTGGCGTCGTCCGTCGCGGACGTGTTGTCGACCGTGGCGCTGCTGCCGCAGTCGATGTTTACCGGCGAATCGCAGGTGTCGCCCGGAACGCCGGCCGGACGCGGCTGCGTCGGACGGGTCCCGATCTGGGCGACCTTGTTCCCCATGCGGCGACGCATCGGGACGACCTTGCTGTTGACTTCCTTGATCTCGCCGGTGTTCGGCACCGTCAGGACCTGCAGCGCGATCCGCTCGTTCCGCCCGTCGAAGGCGAACTCCAGCGGAGCGATGTCGGTACCGCGGTTGTTGAAGTACAGCGTGAACTTGTTGCCCACGTCGATGAACTCGAACGTTCCGTTCGTGAGCGGCTCGGACTCCCTCATCGTTCCGTCCGGCAGGCCGACGGTGATGAACTGTTCCGTGCTGGTCGTGCAACCGCAGTCGCCATCAACCACGTTGATGGTGACGTCCGCGATGTCGCGTTGCCCCTGGGGCAGGCCGAACGCAACGGCGGAGGTCGCAAGGAATGCCAAGCCGGTGGCGGCGTGGCGCTTCAGACTCGTAGTCATGGTTAATCCCTCTTGGTTGTAGCTCTCAAGCTGTCCCCTGCCCCACGCAGCCCGGACCGCGGAGGCGGACGGGTGGCACGAAGGCTGCCGGTGCGTCAGGGGAGAGCCTCAGAATAGCGAGCGCTTCCGAACCATGTTGTTTTCTTCCCGATCTGGCTTCGGATCCGGACGAACTCGGCAAAAAGCTCCGCAACACGGGCTCGAGGACTCTCTCCCTCGCGAGAGGGAAGCGCCCGAAGCCCGGCTTTTTCCTGGTGGCGCGGAATGAAAAGGTGTAGCGGCCGGCGCGGACGACCTCCCGGCGTCGCCGCGGCACCGGCTCCTGGCGGAGGCTGCCCGCCCCCGCCGGCCCCCTGCCCGGGTGCCCCCGCGCGGCGCCCCCCCACTCCGCAGGTCGCTGCTA
>CAZDYS010000768.1:0-2063 GCA_964509445.1 uncultured Planctomycetaceae bacterium | reverse complement strand
GAAGTGCGGGAACTGCCAGGCGAACAGGATCGCGAAGAGCATCCAGCCCCAGGAGCCGACCGAGCCGCTCAGCGCGACGTAGCCGAGCAGGGGCGGCATCGCGCCGGGGATCGCGCCGACGACCGTGTTGAAGCTGGTCGTGCGCTTGAGGGGCGTGTAGACGAGCGCGTAGGCCACCAGCGTCGCGAGCCCGAGCAGCGCGGACAGCGTGTTGAACCAGACCGCCAGTCCCACGGTGCCGCACAGGCCGAGCACCGTGGCGAAGAGCACCGCGTCGCGCGCGTGGATGCGCCCGGTGACGAGCGGACGGTTGCGCGTGCGCTCCATCGTCCGGTCGAGGTCGCGCTCGATCACCTGGTTGAAGACGCTGGCCGAGGAGCCGACCAGACCGACCAGGACCGCGGCCAGCGCGACGCGCGCGAGCTCGGCGGACGGACCGACGGCCAGGAGACCGCCGGTGAACGCCGCGTAGATCACGAACAGGCCGATGCGCGGCTTGGTGAGCTCGAGCCACGCGAGCGGCGCGCTCAGGACGCGCCCGAGCTGGCTCGAGGCGCTGGGCGCCAGCTGGACCATCCAGCGCGCCTCCCGATCGGAACGGAGCTCGGGCTTCATGCGGTTCCTCCCTCGAAGCGTCCCCGCAGGGACGGTTGCGCACTGGTGCTGGCGGCGGCGGCCCACATGCGCACGTGCACGCACTGGAACAGGAGCAGTCCCCCACCGAGCACGTGCAGGATCGCGAGCGTCCACTCGATCGGCCCGACGGCACCGGGGCGGTAGCCCATCAGCGCGAGGAGTCCGAGCGAGACCTGGAGGCCCAACAGCCACAGCACACGCTGACGCAGGGTGCGCGTCGCGGGCGTGCCGATGTCGTCGAGCGTCTTCGCGAGCGCGATGACCAGAGCGACCACCAGGAACGCGAGCACGACGTGGACCAGGAACCGCGGCGCGGACTCCGGAGTCGACACCGGTCGCAGCGCGTGGCGGTACCAGGCGCCGGCCACGATCTGCAGGTACACGGCCCCCGCGGTCCAGGTCGCGATCCGGCGCAGGCCGGGCGTCGCGTCCTGGCGCGCCTCGCTCCCCGCGGTCCAGCGCGGCGAGAGGTACAGCGCGGTCGCGAAGAGCAGCGCGAGGACCGCCTGGGCGAAGGCCCCGTGCACGAAGGCCAGGTCCGGCGAGTTCTCGAGCACGCGGAATCCGCCGAGCGCGCCCTGACCGCAGACGGCCAGGAGCGCCGCGAGGCTGAGCCCGCGCGCTCGGCCGCGCGCGTCCTTGAGGAACGTGGCGACCACCGTCCCGATCGCGAACAGGCCGACCAGGACGCCGAACAACCGGTGGGTGTGCTCGACGAAGGTCGCCGTGTCGCGGAACCACTCCTCGATCGGGAAGAACACCATGAAGTGTCCCTCCGCGATCCACCAACCCTCGACGGCCATGCCGGCGCCGATCGTGGTCACGGAGCCGCCGAACAGCACCAGCGGAACCGCCGAGAGGGCGGCCGCGAGGGCGAGGCCGAAGGGCCAGCGAGACGGAGTGGCGGTGGAGGTCACGAGAAGCGGAGCTCTAGCTGATGTGGGCGCACTGCTGGGTCTGCGGGACGTAGTCCTCCTCCACGCCCGGGACGCCGTACTCGTAGGGACCGTGGTGGCACGCGACCTGGCGATCGAAGTTGCCGTGTCCCGGAGGCGAGGGGGCGTCCCACTCGAGGCTGCAGGCCTTCCACGGGTTCCGCGGCGCGCGCTTCCCCCAGATCATGCTTCCGAAGAAGTTGATGACGAAGAACACCTGCCAGAAGAGCAGGAGGAACGCGCAGATGCTGATGAACTGGTTCATCGGCTTCAGGTGCGCGTAGGTCTCGTAGGCGTAGGGGTCGGCGGTCCGACGCATCAGACCGGCGAGGCCGAGCTGGTGCATCATGTAGAAGACACCGTTGAGGAAGACGAACGTGCCCACGAAGTGAATCTTCCCGAGCGTCTCGTTCATCATCCGGCCGAACATCTTCGGGAACCAGTGGTGGATCGAGCCGAAGATCGCCATCACCGAGCCGGCGAACACCACGT
>CAZDYS010000767.1:0-2064 GCA_964509445.1 uncultured Planctomycetaceae bacterium | reverse complement strand
CCTGGGAGGGGGCGAGAGGCCCTCCCGCGGCGAGGGATAGACATTGCGAGTTCCTACATCATGGAGTGTTGGCGGGACCCCACCACCACACCATTTCGTAGGTTTCCTATGGACTCCGGCGGAGGCGGGGAGGAGGATGACCGAGGTCGAGCCGTCCGGACCGGGCGGAACCCCTGCGCGACCCCCGCTGCAGGGCCCCGGTCGAGCGACGCAATTCCCTGCTGGATAACGGTTTAGATTCGGAGCCAATGGGCAACTTCGAAAAGCTGGTGGTGCTGGTGGTGCTGTTTCTCGTGGCGGTCGTCCTCGCGGTCTCCTCGGGAGACGGGAACGAGGTCGAAGCCGGGGATCACCCGGCCGTGGCGGGACGCTCGGAGACCGGCGTGACCCCGGTCGCGCAGCCGCTGCCGGAGCGCGAGCAGCCGCGCAAGCAGACCACCCCGGTCCGCGCCAACCCGTCGAAGGCGAAGACCTCTCCGCCTAAGACGGCCCCGAGCAGCTCCGACACGCGCTCGCTCCTGCTCGACGCGAGCCCGGCCGCCGAGGCCCCGAAGACCGAGGTACTGCCGGACGGCCGCCGCAAGCTGCTGAAGAGCGAGGCCGGGCTGCGCCCGTCGTTCCTCTCCGAGTTCCGCGAGTACACCGTGCGCGACGGCGACACCTGGTCCGGGCTCGCGCAGCGCTTCTACCGCGACGCGCGCCAGGTGTCCGTGCTGCAGACGGTCAACGAAGGGCTCGAGCGCCTGACGGAGGGTCGCGAGATCCTCGTCCCGGTCTACGACCTCGAGTCCGAGGCCGACGAGCGCGCGAACTTCCAGCCGCTGCGCCGGCCGGAGCCGCGCCGCGACGCGACCCCGACCACCGCCCCGACGCAGGAGACGAGCACGCCGGCGACGGCGCCGCGTCTGGCGGGCACCTCGAACGTGCGTCCCGGCGGCCGCTACACGGTGGTCGACGGGGACAGCCTCTCGAAGATCTCGCTGAAGGTCTACGGCGTGGCGCACCGCTGGGAGGAGATCTACGAGGCGAACAAGGACGTGATGAAGAGCGCCGACTGGCTGTCCATCGGCATGGAGCTCTACATCCCGCGGGCCGGTGAGGTCACCGTCCCGGAGCGAGCGCCGGAGCCCGAGCCGGTCGCCACCGGCGGGTCCGGCCGCGTGCACTAGCGCGCGAGGGCACCAGAACACAACCGGGTTCTGCACCACGACATCTCTTGGAAGGCCTCGAGAGCTTCGGCTCCGGGGCCTCCCTTCTTTTTCAGGACGTCCGTTCGCGGGGCATCGACGGAACGCACAGCGCGTCCCCGACGCTCCGCGCGCGCTACTTCAGCCCGTAGCGGTCGAGCTTCTTGTAGAGGTGGCTGCGCTGCATGCCCAGCCGCTCCGAGGTGCGCTTCACGTTGCCGTTGTTCTCCTCGAGCTTGCGGCGGAAGAACAGCGCCTCGCTGAGGTTCTTGAACTCCTCGAAGGTCTCCGCGTGGAACGTCTCCTCCGTGTCGGAGGCACCCACCGGAGCCGGGGTCGCGAGGGCCGGTCCGTTCTCCAGGATGCGCGCGAGCGCCTCGCGCGTGATGCTCTCCTCGGCGAACACGTTGGCCGCCTCCAGCACGTTGCGCAGCTGCCGCACGTTGCCCGGGAACGGCTGTTCCTCCAGCAGCGCGAGGGCTTCCGCCTCCAGGGTCGGGGCCCGGCGACCCGTCCTCCGGCCGATCTCCTCGAGGAAGTGCTCCGCGAGCGGCGCGATGTCCTCGACGCGCTCGCGCAGGGGAGGCAGCGCGATCGGCAGCACGTTCAGCCGGTAGAGGAGGTCCGTGCGGAAGGTCTTCTCCTCGACCGCGCTCGCGAGGTCGGCGTTCGTCGCGGCGACCACGCGGATGTCCACCTCGATCGGCGCGTTGCCGCCGACCCGGGTCACCTCGCGCGTCTCGAGCGCTCGCAGGACCTTCGCCTGGGCCGGCAGCGGCATGTCGCCGATCTCGTCCAGGAACAGCGTGCCGCCGTCGGCCGCCTCGAAGTGTCCGACGCGTCGCTCGTGGGCGCCGGTGAAGCTGCCCTTCTCGTG
>CAZDYS010000766.1:0-2075 GCA_964509445.1 uncultured Planctomycetaceae bacterium | reverse complement strand
GGTCCGCCCCGAGACTCCACGAGTCGAGCTCCGGATCGTAGATCTGCAGTCGCCCCTCGGAGCCGTTGTGCAGCCCGCCCACGAGGTAGATCTTCCCGTCCAGGACGACGGCCGCGTGGTGGTCGCCCGGGTAGGGCCGCGCGGCCCGCGCCGGCAGCCAGGCCTCCTGCAGGAGGTCGTAGGCCAACGTGCCCTGCACCCCGTCGCCCATCGCGTACAGCACTCCGTCCAGGACCGCGGTCGCGACCTCCCCGAGCGGACTCGCGGCGTCGTCGAGCGTGTCCCAGCGCCCGAGCTCGGCCCCCTTCGTGCCGAGGTAGCGGAACGCCGCGGAGAGCGTGTCGCTCGTCCCCGCCACGGTCACCGAGACGTCGAGGAGCTCCCCCGTGGACACGGCGGCGGGCGGCACGATCCCCTCGATGCGCGTGCCGCTGACGCGCGTCAGGGTCGCCGGCTGATCCCCGATCATCACGGTCGTGTCGGCCAGGGTTCCGAAGCCCACGCCGCCGAGCACGAACTTCGCGCCGCCGGCCGAGGGCGCGCGCCAGGGCATCACGTCGTAGACCTCGAGGGCGCCGGCGCCGACGTCGTCGGGCTCGAGCACGCGGAGCTGGTTGCCGCTGTAGTCGAGACAGACGATCGACCCGCCCGGCCCGGTGACGACGCCCAGCGCCGGCGCCCAAACGTCGAGGTTGGTGATCGAGAGGACGGAGCGGCGGTTGTCCGCCAGGTGCAGCCAGCGCAGCGTGCTGTGCCACTTCTGCACGACCAGGTCGCCGCGCATCGCTCCTTGGAACGTGTCCGCGCGGTACTCGTCGATGCCGTTGGTCGACGACGGGATCCAGGAGATCCGCTGCGCGAAGGTCTCCGGCAGGCTGGAGCCGACCGTCGAGTAGTAGACGTTCTGGCGGGGGTCCGTGCGGCCGCGGTTGCGGTTCGGATGCCCGTAGTACTGCCCCGGCTCGATCAGGTTGACCTCGTCGGAGTCGTAGGGGTCGGGGCTCTCGCTCGAGGGGCCCGTGGAGGCCGCACCGAAGCCCGTGTTCGGGCCGTTCTCCGTCGCGAAGAGGCGCTCCTCGGTCGACCAGACCAGGCCGTAGGGGTTGCGCAGACCGGCGCCGTACACCCACACGTCCACGCCCGACGCCACGTCGACGCGGTCGCCGTGCACCTGATCGTCGTCCGGCAACCCGGTGACGGAGTCGACGTAGCGCACCGCGAAGTCCCCCGCGGGGTCGGACAGACCGACCTTCACGATCGCGCCCGACAGAGGCGACTCCGGCAGGTCCCCCATCGTCGGGTGCGGCACCCCCGCGTTCGTGTTCGAGCCGATCCCGACGTAGAGGTCGCCGTTCGAATCGAACACGATGCCGTTGATCGCGTGGTCGTGGTTCGACGTCGGGAGCCCCGTCACGACCGGAACCGGCGTGTCGAAGCTGGGTCCCTCGAGGACGCTGATCTGGCCCGTGTAGGCCGACGGTCCGGTGAAGGACGAGCCTCCGTTCGCGAAGTGCTCCGAGTGCGCCACGTACACGCGCGTCGGCCCGCTCCCCCCGAAGTCGAAGGGATCGAAGGCGATGCCGAGCGTCTCGTGGTTGGAGAGCGTGCTGACGCCGGGATAGGTCACGAGGCTCGTGAGCGTCATGCCGTCGTCGAAGGTGGCGACCGAGAGTCGTCCGTCCAGCGAGGTGACGTAGAGCTTCCCGTCCGGGCCCCAGGCGGCGGCGGTCGGACCGGGCAGCCAGGAGTCCTGCGTGTGCTCGAAGCGCACCGGCACCGGACCGCCGTCGTCGTAGCGGAACCAGCGCACGTTGCTCGTGCCCGCCGGCGTCTCGACGGAGACCGCGATCGTGCCCTCCGCACGCGGCGGCGAGAGGAAGCGGATCTCGGTCGCGTCGATGGACAGGAACGACGCGGGGCCGAGGTCGACGTCCCCCCAGTGGACGACGACGTTCGCGGTCGGGAAGAAGCCCAGCCCGCTCAGGACGATCTCGTTGCCGCCGAGCGTCGTGCCTTCCTCCGGCGCGTCGTTGAGCACCGGGACGAGCGCCGTCTCGGTGTGCTCCAGGATCTCG
>CAZDYS010000765.1:0-2079 GCA_964509445.1 uncultured Planctomycetaceae bacterium | reverse complement strand
CGCCCGCCCTCGCCGCCCAGCTCGGCCTCGAGGCGGGCATGGGCTTCCTCGTCCTGGAGGTGTCCGGAGAGGCGGCCGAGGCCGGACTCGAGCGCTACGACGTCCTGCGGACGATCGACGGCCGGCCGGCGAACGCCGCAGCCGTCGAGGAGGCCCTGCTCGCGGCCCACGGTCTCGCGCTGCGGATCGTGCGCGCCGGCGTCGAGCGCGACCTGGCGCTGGGGAGCGACGTGAAGGCGAACGGCGGCTTCCCGTCGACCGCCTCGCTGGCTCCGGCGCACCCGTTCCGCCGCCTGGAGGAGCTGCGCACGCTGCGCGAGTCCCTGGAGCAACGGAACGCCGCGGCCTCCGAGCGCATCCGGTCGATCGACCAGGAGACGCGCGAGATGCGCGAGGCCGCCAAGGAGTCGCGCGAGATCCTCCAGGAGCAGTGCGAGCGTGCCGCCGCCGTGCTCCTGGACGCGCACCACCAGCGGCTCCTGGCGGACCTCGACGAGGGGCTGCCGAGCGCGCTCGAGAGCTCGCTCGGCGCGCTGCGGGTCGACCTCCTGGAGCTCGTCCCGGAGGACCGCCGCGAGGCGCTCGCGACGCGTCTGGAGGAGGAGCTGGAAGCGCTGGACGAGGTCCTCGCCGAGGCCGTTCCGTTCGCCGGCGAGGCGTCGACCCAGCAGGAGGCCGAGCGGGAGCGCAAGCGCTTCGCGCGCCTCGGTGCCGAGCTGGGCAAGCTCGGCCGCGAGCGCGTGCGGTCCGCCTGGGGGCAGGGATGGTCGACGCTCCACGAGAACGAGCAGCGGCTGACGAAGGAGCACGACGAGCGCGTCGCCTGGGCCGTCGAGCGGGTCAAGAAGATCCGCGAGCAGGTCACCGAGCGCGTGCACTGCGCGATCGACCGCGCCAAGGAGGATCTCTCGAAGAAGCTCCGCGGCCGCCTCTCGCGCCACGAGATGCCCGCTCCCGGCGAGCTCGAGGAGTCGCTCGACGACCTCTGCGAGCAGCTCTCCGACTACACCCAGCGCTTCGTTCGTCAGACCCGCGACGCGCTCGAGACCTACGGGCGCGAGGTCGCGCGCGTGCGGGATCCGCTGCGGGAGCAGCTCCTCGGCGACGTGGAGCAGGCCGAGGCCGCCCAGAGCGCGCTCGCCGAGGCCTTCGCCGCGGCGCGCGAGGAGCACCTGAGCGACGAGCTCCTGCTCGACGGGACCTGGCACGGGACCTCGCGCGTGAACGCACGCGTCGACGCGCTCCGCAAGTCGATGCTCGCGAGCGTCAACGCCTCGCGCGACGCGATGCGCGCCGGCACCAGCTCCCTGCGCACGACCCTCCACGAGGAGGAGGTCGTGGCCGACGACGCCTGGCGCGACCTGCGGAACCTGCTCGGGTCGATCGCCCAGCGCGCCGAGAGCGACTGCTGGAAGCTCGACGGACCGCACCTCGACGGGCGCTTCCCGCGCCGGCCCGCCCCGCGTCCCCAGAGCGGGGACGACGTGGCGCTCGCGCGCTGACCGCGTGGACCGCGCGCGCTCGGGGGGATCGCTCCCGAGCGCGCGATGCGGGCTCTACTGCAGGACCGGCAGCGCCTTGTGGGCCTGGATGGCCACGCGCTGGGCGAACTTGCCGGCGACGGCGTCGAACTCCTTCGCGATGGCCGAGTCCGGGTGCGTGACCGTGACCGGGTCGCCGCCGTCGCCACCGACGCGCACGGCCGGGTTCAGCGGCACGCGTCCGATGACCGGGAACTCGTACTTCGACGCGAGGCGCTCGGCACCGCCGGCGCCGAACAGGTGCACGACGGTCTCGAAGCGTCCGCCGTCGCCGAGCTTCGTCTCCATCGTCTCGGTGCCGGTCTCGAGCTGCAGCGTCGTTCCCGCCGGCGCGCCCTCGACCGTCCCGGCCACCACGTAGCCGGCCATGTTCTCGACGATGCCCAGGATCTCGACCTGCACCTGGCGGAACATGCTGATCGCCTTGGAGACGTCCAGCGTCGACACCGCCTGCGGGGTCGTCACGAGGACGCCGCCCGTGAGCGGGACGATCTGCGCGAGCGAGAGCTGCGCGTCGCCCGTGCCCGGCGGCATGTCG
>CAZDYS010000764.1:0-2084 GCA_964509445.1 uncultured Planctomycetaceae bacterium | reverse complement strand
TGTTCTATTCTGTGCGGTGAGGGAACGGAAGTGCTGTGCCAGGATCCCCAGGTCACCCCAGGCCTCGCCCCGATCCTCTGCCCACGGAGTCCAGCATGTCCCTTCCGACCACGGTTCTCACTCTCCTCTCGACCACCGTTGCTTCTGGCCAGGAAAGCCCGGCCCGTGTCGAGCGGCACGACGTCTCCTTCTCCTCCGGCGGCGTGGAGCTGGCGGGTCACCTGTACCTCCCGAGCGGCGCCTCCCAGGAGGAGCGGCTGCCGGGCGTGGTCGTGACTGGCGCCTGGACCACGGTCAAGGAGCAGATGCCGGCGACCTATGCGGTCGAGATGGCGGCTCGCGGGTTCGTCGCGCTCACCTTCGACTTCCGCGGCTGGGGAGCCTCCGGCGGGACCCCGCGCTTTCTCGAGGACCCTGTGCGCAAGACCGAGGACATCCTCGCCGCGGCGGCCTTCCTCGCGCGGCGTCCCGAGGTGGAGGCCGCTCACGTCGCGGGTCTCGGCATCTGCGCTTCCTCGGGCTACATGAGCGACGCCGTGTCGCGCAGCTCGGACCTGCGAGCGCTCGGACTCGTGGCTCCCTGGCTCCACGATCCCCGCATCGCGGAGTCGGTCTACGGCGGGGCCGCGGGGGTCGCCGAGCTCCTCCAGGCCGGCCGCGCCGCCGCGGAGTCCGAGGAGCCCCAGCTTCTCGAGGCTGCCAGCACGACCAACGAACAGGCGCTGATGTTCCAGGCTCCTTACTACACGGAGCCGGACCGAGGCCTGATCGCGGAGTACGACAACCGCTTCAACGTGGCGTCCTGGGAACCGTGGCTGACCTACGACGCGCTTCGCATCGCCGACCGGTTGCGCAAGCCCACGCTGGCCGTGCACTCGCAGGCGGCGGTGATCCCCGAGGGGATCACGCGCTTCGCGGAGCGCTTGGGGAGCCACGCGCGCGTTCTGTGGCTCGAAGACGTCGGCCAGTTCGACTTCTACGACCGCCCCGAGCCCGTGGGCATCGCGGCGGACGCCGTCGCAGACCTTCCGGAGTCAGGCGGACGTCGCCGCGGTCACGACGGTTGTGGAAGGCGTCCCCGTCCTCGCGGACCTGGGGAGCTTCCGAGCGCTGGAGGAGCTCTACGCGGAACGCGTGCACGTGGACTACAGCTCGCTCTCGGGCGAGCCGGCGGCGACCGTGGCTGCGCGGGATCTCATGGACTCCTGGGCCGCGGTCCTGCCGGGCTTCGACCGCACCCGTCACGAAGTGACGAACCTCTTCGCCAGCGTGGACGGCGCCACCGCGATCGTCACGACGGACGTCGTCGCCGACCACTACGTCGACTCGCTCTTCTGGCAGGCCCGCGGCACCTATCGCTTCGAGCTCCAGAAGCAGGAGGGTCGCTGGCGCATCCACGCGCACACCTTTGCGCTCGCCGGCGAATCGGGCTCGCGCGAGGCGCTGGCGCGGGCAACCGAGCGCGCGCTCTCCGAGGCGAGCCACGCGCGAACCGAGGAGACCGTCCGCGCGCTGCTCGGCTCGCTGGAGACGAAGGACATGGACGCCTTCGCTCGTCTGTGGGCAGAAGACGCCGTTCAGGAGCTGCCGTTCGCGCCCGCCGGCTTCCCCAAGGAGGTGCGCGGCAAGGACGCGCTGATCGCTCACTACCGCGACTGGCCCGCCAACAGCGGCAAGGCCGACTTCACCTCGCGGCTGGTGTTCTACCGCATGCAGGATCCCGCCTGGGTGTTCGCGAGCTTCGAGGGGCGCGCGGAGATCGTCCCGACAGGCCGTCTCTACGAGCAGATCTATGGCGGGCTCTTCCACGTCGTGGACGGGAAGGTCGCGCTCTTTCGCGAGTACTTCGATCCGGCCCCCTTCCGCTGGGCCTTCGGCCTCGGGGAGGACGAGGACTGACCTCGTGGAGGGAGTCGCGGCGACCCAGGAGGCTCTGTCGCTCGCGGTCGACCGGGGCGCCCCCTAGACTTCCCGGCCCTCGACCGACTCTCTCCCACCCCGACGCCTCATGTCCCTCTTCCGTTCCGCCGGCCTGCTCCTCTTCCCCGTCCTCCTGTCCGCCTGCGCCAGCACGCCGCCGATCG
>CAZDYS010000763.1:0-2085 GCA_964509445.1 uncultured Planctomycetaceae bacterium | reverse complement strand
ACCCCCGACCGCATGCTGCTCCCCGACCGCTCCCTGTCCCTCCTCGCCCCCGCCCTCCTCGCCGCCTCCGCCGGTGCCCAGGGCGACGAGGAGCCCAAGGTCTACCAGGCGCCCGAGGGCGACCTGACGATCACCGTCACCGAGCACGTCCTGGGCTACGACGACCCCCAGCGCGTGAACGACGAGATCCTCCTGAGCCCCGACGGCCTGCACATGGCCTACACGATCAACTCGGGCAGCACGTTCTCCGTGGTCCACGACGGCGTCGAGAGCCAGCCCTACCCGGGCCTCGCGACGGCCTCGCTGGCCTTCAGCCAGGACTCTCAACGGTTCCTGTTCCTCGCGTCCCGCGACGACCGCAAGGTGGTCGTGGTCGACGGCGAGGAGTTCGAGCACTTCGAGATCGTCGACCCCGGCCCGACCTTCAGCCCGAACTCGAAGCACGTGGGCTGGATCGCCGCGGACGACTTCCTGGACCAGTTCGTGGTCATCGACGGGGTCGCCCAGGAGACCTACGACGGGATCGCCGTCGGGGGCATCCGCTGGAGCACGGACGGAGAGCACTACGCCTACGTCGCGCTCCAGGACGGGCTGCAGAGCGTCGTGCAGGACGGCGTCCCCGGTCCGTTCGTCGAGGAGATCGTCACGCTCTCCTGGAGCCAGGTCGGTGCGCACCTCGGTTACGTGGTGCGTCAGGGCGAGGAATTCTTCGTGTTCTACGACGGCGAGCTCGTCGGCGAGGGGGACGCGATTCGCGCCGAGGGCTTCGTCTACCCGCTCGACGCCGAAGGCTACGCCATCAGCGTGCGTCGCGACGGTCGCTGGAGCACGCTGCGCAACGGGACCTTCGAGGGCGACTACCTGACCCTCGGCGGCGGCCTCAGCATGAGTCGCGACGGCTCCCACTACGCGCTGGTCGTCGGCCAGGGCGAGGGCATGCTCATGGTGATCGACGGCGAGGAGCTCACCGGCTACGACGCGTTCCAGAGCTTCTCCTTCGCGCCCGGTGGACAGCACGTCGCGATCGAGGTCGTGAACTCCGAGGGCAAGGAGCTCGTGGTCCTCGACGGGGTCGAGCAGGACTCCTACCGGTCGATCGACGCGCCGGGCGTGATCTTCAGCGACAGCGGCGAGCACTACTACTACGTCGCCCGCCGCCCCGAGCGCTTCCAGGTCGTCCACGACGGAGTCGGCGGCGAGCTCGCGCGGACCTTCGGCCGCTACGAGCCGCAGTTCTTCGGCGAGCGCCTCGTCTACTCGCTCAAGAAGAAGGGCAAGGAGGTCCTGTGCATCGATGGCGAGCTGGAGGAACCGCGCGCCAAGATCCGCGACCTGACCTTCAGTCAGGACGAGAGCCGCTATGCCTACTGGGCCTCCGCGGACGACGGAGGCTGGCTCCTGATCGTCGACGGCGAGGTCGTGGGCAAGCACGCCCAGGCGCCTGCCCCGGCGGTCTTCAGTCCCGACGCGACGCAGGTGGCCTACGTAGCCGGCCGCACGAACAAGATGTCCGTCTTCCTGGACGGCAAGCGCGGCTCGATCCACGGTTACATCGGCCCGAACACGCTGACCTTCACGCCCGACGGCGAGCACGTCGGCTACTGCGCGGGCCGCGGCCAGAAGCGCTACCTGGTGATCGACGACGTCGAGATCGACAACGAGTACACCGGGTTCACCGTCGGGGACACGATCGTGTGCCACGACGAGACGAACCTCTCCGTGCGCGCCGCCCGCCGCGGCGTGTGGCTACGGCTCGACCTGCGCCTCCAGTAGGCCCAGCGCTCGGCTCCTACTCGGCGTAGCCGAGCGCGCGCAGACGCTCGAGCTCGGACGCTTCGAGACCCTGCACCGGCAGCGCGCCCGTCTCGGTCGCTGCCTGCTCGCGGAGCGACTGCTCCAGACGCTTCCCCAGCGCACGCGCCCGGTCTCCGGCCTCTCCCTGCGACGCCGTCGTGGCCACGGGCTCGCGGCGGCCGTCGCGACCGGTCGCGTAGAGCCGCCCTTCGCCCGTCTCCTCGTCCAGGAGGAGCTGCTCCCCGGCCGTCGAGAGCGAGGCCAGGCGGCGCTGCCAGGCCAGGGTCGAGG
>CAZDYS010000762.1:0-2089 GCA_964509445.1 uncultured Planctomycetaceae bacterium | reverse complement strand
CGGAGCCCGTCGAGCTGTTCTGCGACAACTGCTGCCCGCAGCTCGTCGAGGACGAGAACGGGGAGACCACGCTCGGATGGCCGCCGGCTTCCATCGCGACCGTCCTGGGGAGCATGCTCCTGGTCGCCTGCCACCTCGGGAACCTGGTCGCCTGCCGCTGCTGCGGTGCGGGTTCCTCGGTCCAGACCGCCGCTTCGGGCGGGGTCCCGGAGTCGCCCGGCTGTCGGCGCGAGGGCTGACCGGCCCGCTCCCGTTCCGCCCGCTCGCCCCCGTGGGGCCCGCACCCGTTTAGGATGAGGGGATGCGGAGGCCGTCGTGACCCCGGGGCAAGAGCCCTCCCGTGGACCCTCCTCCACGGTGCGCTGGAGGCAGGTGCTGGAGCTCATGGAGCGCGCCCTCGAGGTGCCGCCCGACGAGCGCGAGGCGTTCCTGCGCAAGGAGGCGGAGGCGGACGAGGCGCTGCAGGCGGAGGTCGAGGAGCTGCTCGCCTACGACGACCTCGCGCCGGCCCTGGAGGGGTCCGGCGACCGGTTCGGTCCCTATCGCGTGCTGCGCGAGGTGGGTTCCGGCGGCATGGGCAAGGTGTACCTCGGTGTCCGCGCGGACGGCGAGTTCCACCAGCGCATCGCGCTCAAGGTCCTCAAGCCGGGCATGGACTCGCGCGAGATCTCGCGGCGGTTCGTCCGCGAGCGGCAGGTCCTCGCGAGCCTCGACCACCCCGGGATCGCGCGCCTGATCGACGGCGGCTCCACGCCCGAGGGGCGGCCCTACCTCGCGATGGAGTTCGTCGAGGGCGAGCCGATCGACCGCTGGTGCGACCGCGAGCGCAAGACCGTCCGGGAGCGCATCGAGCTCTTCTGCGAGGTGTGCGAGGCGGTCGATCACGCGCATCGTTCGCTGGTCGTGCACCGCGACCTCAAACCGTCCAACGTGCTCGTGACCGCGGAGGGTCGACCGAAGCTCCTGGACTTCGGCATCGCCAAGGTCCTCGACGCCGAGCGCGACTTCGCCACGTCCGACTTCACCGGGACGCCGCTGCGCCTGTTCACTCCCGCCTACGCGAGTCCCGAGCAGGTCACCGGCGGACCCGTGACGACCGCGAGCGACGTGTACTCGCTCGGCGTGCTCCTGTACGAGCTCCTCACGGGCAAACGTCCGCTCGACCCGGACACGGGTTCCCTGCTCGACATCCAGCGCGTCGTCGGTGAGACGGACCCGGAGCTCGCGAGCACGATCTCGCAGCGCGGTGAGGATGCGGAGGAGCGCGCGCAGCGTCGGGACGTGACGCGCAAGACGCTCGCGCGCGAGCTGGTGGGGGACCTCGACCGCGTGCTGTCGATGGCGCTGCGCAAGGAGCCCGGCCGCCGCTACGCGTCCGCGCTGGAGCTCGCCGCCGACCTGCGGCGCTACCTCGAGGGCAAACCGGTCACCGCACGCCCGGACACGTTCGGCTACCGCGCCGTCAAGTTCGTGCGTCGCAACCGACTGGCCGTCGGCGCGGGTCTCGTGACGGCGGCCTCGCTCGTGTTCGCGGTCGGCGTGCGGCTGGACCAGGCGGCGCAGACGGAGCGCGAGCTCGAGGAGCTCGCCGAGCGCGCCGAGGCCGATCGCCTGCGGACCGCGGAGCTCGAGTCGCTCACGGTCCAGCTGGAGGAGCAGCGCGCCGCGGAGAACGAGGCGCGCGCGCTGGCGGAGCGCCGGCTCGAGGAGCTCCAGAGCCTGAACGCGGAGCTCCAGGACAGCCGGGCGCTGGCCGAGGAGCGGCTCCAGGAGCTCTCCGACACGGCGACGGCGCTCGTGCTGGACGTGCACCGCGAGCTGGCGCCGCTCGAGGGAGCCCTGGAGGCCAAGTCGATCGTCGTCGAGGTCGGTGCGGGCCTCCTCGACGCCGTGGCCGCCGCGCGGGAGTCGGACGCGCAGACGAAGCGCGCGCAGGTCGGCGCCTACGTCCGGTTGGCCTCGCTGCTCGCGAGCCCCAGCGCGGAGTCTCGCGGCCAGACGCGACAGGCGATCGAGGTGGCCGACAAGGCCGTCGCGCTCGCGGGAGAGCTGACGGGCAGCGGAGCCGAGGTGAGCTCGAACGACTTCG
>CAZDYS010000761.1:0-2092 GCA_964509445.1 uncultured Planctomycetaceae bacterium | reverse complement strand
GCGTGGCCTCCCAGTCCTCCTGGTCCTGCTGCAGCGCGAGGGGGCTCGGGAGTCCTCCGCCCGAGATCGTGGCGGAGGTCGCGTCCGACGGACTGCTCGTCTGCACGTCGATGAGCACGACGAGCTGCACCGGGAGGGTCGGCGCCGTGTCGTCCGCCGTCTGCTGGAAGACCGCGCCCTTCGCGAAGGACCACTCGCTGACCTGAGCGGTGAGCGGAGCGGAGGTGAGGGCGAGCGCGGCGAAGGGGAGGGCGGCGGAGAAGAGCTGCATCGGGACTCGGTCGGGATCCGGGGGGAGGCGCGAGCCCTCAGGCTAGCAGCTCCGACGGCTTCCTGGGGGAAGTGGGGCGCGGACGTCGTCGGCCTCGCCCCGAGGCGGAAGTTCGTTCGTGACCGGCCGCGGGAGGCCGGCGCGGTCCTCAGTCCCCGGCGTAGCCGAGCGCTTCGAGCTCGCGCCGCTCTTCCTCGCTCAGCTCCACCTCTTCCGTCGCAACCTCGTCGTGGGGGAGCACGTCGCTCCGGCCGGCGCGCGCGAGGCGCTCGCGCACGGTCGCGGCGACGGCGAGCGAGCGATCGCGTTCTGCCAGGAGACGCTCGAGTCGCTCCGGCTCGTCCCGCGCGAGGTTCCTGCGCTCGTGGGGGTCTTCGCGCAGATCGAAGAGCTCGAGCTCGAGGAGCTCCTGTCCGTCGCGACGCCAGACGAGCTTGGTACGCGCGCTCTCGAAAGCACCGATCTCGTCCCCGACGCGCGCCTGGTAGTCGACCCCGAACAGCGGGGAGAGCGCGGCGCTCTCGCCCGAGAGCAGCGGGACCCAGCTCGTTCCCTGGCGCGGAAACGCGTCCTCGACGGCGAGCAGCTCCAGGAGGCCCGGCAGGAAGTCGACCTGGCTGAGCGCCTCCGGGATGCGCCGCGGCGCGCGTCGCTCCGCTCCCCGCAGCCGCTCCGGGAGCCAGAGCACGAACGGGACGTGCAGCAGCTCGTCCCACATGCGGTAGCCGTGGTTCCAGCCACCGTGTTCCCCCAGCTCCTCTCCGTGATCGGAGACCACGACCACGATCGTGTCGTCGAGCACGTCCGCGGCGGCGAGCGAGTCCAGCAGCCTGCCGAGCTCCTCGTCCTGCCGCGCGATCTCGTCGTCGTACCGGTGCGTGACGTACGTGCGGTCCTCGTCGGTGAAGTCGGCCGCGCGGTCCTCGATCTCCTTCGTCCACAGGTCCAGCGCGGCGAGCTCGCCGTCGTAGTCGCGTGCGAACCGCGGTCGGTCGACCGCGCGGTAGGGCGTGTGCGGGTCGAGCGAATGGACGTACAGGAAGAACGGTTCGTCGGAGCAGGACTCGATCCACGGCAGCACCGCGTCGTTCAGGCGACGGGAGGACGGCGTCGGCGAGGACTCGACCCGCGGCAGGGACACGAACCGGGTGAAGCCCTGGTCGAAGCCGAGCTCGACCAGGCCGACCTGCGGGTTCGCGACCGCACCCCAGGTCGAGTAGCCGGCCGTCGCGAGCGACTCCGCGAGGGTGTCCAGGGACGCGGGCAGCGGCAGCTCCTTTCCCATGCCGTGCCAGTCCGGGAGGTAGCCCGTGAGCAGCGTGGCCGTGGTGGGCCGGGTCCAGGGCGCGACCGCGAGGAAGCGCTCGAACAGGAAGCCGTCGTCGGCGAGGCGGTCGATGCGCGGCGAGGTCGGGTTCGGTGCGCCGTAGCAGGACAGCCGGTCCGCGCGCAGCGTGTCGATCAGGTAGACGAGCAGGTTGGGAGGCCGGGGCGCTTTGTCCCGGTCGGCGTGGACGAGGCGAGGCTCGGCGATCACGCTCCGTGCCCCGACGGGCGACAGCGTCGCGAAGGTCAGCGTGCCGGCGCCCGTGCTCGCGTCGTCGATCGGTAGGTCGCGCTCGAGCCAGGGCCGTCCCGAGAGACCGGAGAGGATCTCGTCGAGGACCTGGCGCTCGCCGTCCAGCGGCGTCCAGGTCACGCGCAGCGCGGCGCGGCGCTTCTCCGCCCCGGCGGCCTCGGGCGCCACCGTGTAGGCGAAGCGCAGGCGGTCGCCGGGGGCCAGCTCGAGCTGCAGCGCGAGCTCCTCGGTCCCCTCGAACA
>CAZDYS010000760.1:0-2094 GCA_964509445.1 uncultured Planctomycetaceae bacterium | reverse complement strand
CCAGCTCTCCGAGGAACAGGGTGCCCTCCAGGGCGCGGGCGGGGACGTGCCCCGTGGCGGCGGCGGCCCCCAGGGCCAGCGGCAGGTCCAGCGCCTCCCCGGCCTTGCGCAGCCCGGCCGGCGCGAGGTGCACGTACAGCCTGCCCTGCGGCAGATGCAGCCGCTCCTCCGCCAGGGCGGCCAGGAGCCGGTTGCGGGCCTCGCGGATCACGGCGTCCGGCAAGCCCGTCAGGAGTACCTCCGTGCGCTGGCGATCCGCTGCCTCGAAGCGGGCCTGCACCGTGACGAGCTCGGCCTCGGCGCCGACCAGGCACATCCCGTGGACTCGCACCGTGCGCATGCCAGACAGACGGCTCGGGGGAGGAGTGGGTTGCGGTCCGGTCCCAGAATCGAGGTGCAGGCGTAGAACCCGCGTTGCGCGCAACCGCGCGCGTTCCCGTCCGTCCTCCCCGTGGTGGGTGGGGGGTCGGGATGGAAGCGCTTGCGCCGCGCACGCCTCCGCGCGATCCTCGCTCCGAACCCCAATCCGAAGTCGATGGACACCTACTACGATCCGGCCGACCTGGCCAAGTTCCACGAGATCGGGGAGCACGCGCCCGAGCTCGCCGACAAGTTCTTCTCCTGGTACGGAGCCGTCTTCGAGGACGGCGCCCTCACGGCCCGCGAGAAGGCGCTGATCGCTCTCGGCGTCGCCCACGCGGTGCAGTGCCCGTACTGCATCGAGGCCTACACCAAGGACAGCCTCGCGAAGGGCTGCGATCCCGAGCAACTGACCGAGGTGACCCACGTCGCGGCGGCGATCAAGGGCGGTGCCGCGCTGATCCACGGCATGCAGATGAAGAACGTGGCCTCGAAGCTCGGGATGTGAGCCGTGATCAAGGTCCTCCCCACGCTGCAGCGCCAAGGCTCGCCGCTGGCGGATCCCGCCGAGCAGCTCGCGCTCCTCGACGCCGCGGCCGACGGCCAGGTCTCCTTCGACGAGCGCGTCCGCCAGGCGGGACTCGATCCGCTGCGCGCGAACGGCATCGAGGTCCTGCAGCTGAACCTCGGCAAGAAGTGCAACCAGACCTGCGCCCACTGTCACGTCGACGCGGGGCCGGACCGCGAGGAGGACATGTCGCTCGAGGTCGCCGAGCGCTGCCTCGAAGTCCTGGCCGCGACCTCGATTCCCACGGTCGACATCACGGGCGGCGCCCCGGAGCTCTCCGTCTCCTTCCGGCGACTCGTGGAGGGAGCCCGCGAGCTCGGTCGCCACGTGATCGATCGCTGCAACCTCACGATCCTGCTCGCCGAACGCTTTTCGGATCTGCCGGGGTTCCTCGCCGAGCATCGGGTCGAGGTCGTGTCGTCGCTCCCGCACTACCGTCGTAGCCAGACGGATCGCCAGCGCGGAGACGGCGTGTTCGAGGCTTCCCTCGAGGCGCTGCGCCGGCTGAACGCGGTCGGCTACGGCCGGGACGAACGGCTGCGGCTCGTGCTCGTGACCAACCCCGTCGGCGCGTTCCTGCCGGCCGGTCAGGCCTCGCTCGAGGACGAGTGGAAGCGGGAGATGAAGCGCCTGCACGACGTCGACTTCGACGCGCTGTACACGATCACGAACATGCCGATCAGTCGGTACCTCGAGTGGCTCGAGCAGTCGGGGAACCTCGAGAGCTATCTCCAGACGCTCGTCTCGGCCTTCAACCCGACCGCCGTCGAGGGCTTGATGTGCCGCAACACGCTCAGCGTGTCGTGGACCGGAGAGCTCTACGACTGCGACTTCAACCAGATGCTGGATCTTCCAGTGGGCTACGGCGCTCCGACGAACGTGCGCGACTTCGACCTGGCGGCCTTGCGCGAACGGCGCATCGTGACCGCGCGGCACTGCTTCGGCTGCACGGCCGGTGCAGGGTCTTCGTGTGGCGGGAGCTTGACCTGAGCTCGGCGGGCGGCAGAAGAACGCCGGGCCTGCTGCGTGGGTCCTGGAGCGTCGGCGTGGCCCTAGGGCTCTTTGTTGCGTCGGGCCTTTGCGTGGTCGGCTGTCGAACCGTCTCCCTTCCGAGCGAGCCAGCTCGGAAGGGAGACGGTTCGACAGACTTGATAAAGATCACCCTA
>CAZDYS010000759.1:0-2095 GCA_964509445.1 uncultured Planctomycetaceae bacterium | reverse complement strand
CAGATCCAGAGCGTCGATTGGAAGGGCACGATCCTGGCGGACGCGATCTCGGGATCGATCTTGATCCTGGCTCCGGACGAGGAGGTGCTGGCGTGGAAGGACCTCGTGCTGCGCTTCGACCGACCCCAGGAGGCCCGCACGGAAGCCTACACGCCGACGCGGTTCGGACTGGCGGAGACCGCCGAGCTCCTCGAGGCCGTCGTGCGGGACGCCGGGTGGCGCGAGTCGACGGAGTCCTGGCGGCTCGTGCGGGACACGCTCACGGGAACGCTGCTCCTGACCGCGACGCCGCGTCAGCACGAGGAGGCCCGCGCTCTGCTGGCTCGCCTGGAGGAGACCCCACCGGACGCCCTGCGGACCGCGCAGGCCTTCCCCGTCCGCTTCCGCGACGTCGATCAGGTGCTGGAGCTGTTGCGTGAACTCCTCGGAGCCGGCTTGCCCGTGAAGCTGGACGAGGAGACCGAGGGTGGAACGGGCGGCCCGCTGCACGACGCGGCCGGGGACGTGTCGCTCACCCAGGACGCCGGCTCGAACCGCATCCTCGCCGTCGGCCCCCCGCGGGCCGTGGAGGAGATCGGTCGGCTGATCCTCTCGCTGGACACGCGTCAGCCCCAGGTGCTGGTCGAGGCGCTGATCGTGAGCCTCACCGATGCACAGACGGAACAGCTCGCGGTCGAGCTCGAGAAGCTCGCCGTCTGGGACGAGGCGCTGCTGCGCGTCTCCTCGGTCTTCGGGGCGGGACTGGACGCGAATCAGGCGGCGCTGCCGGCCGCGACCGGCACCGGTGGGCAGGCCGTCCTGCTGGATCCCGGGAACTTCAGCGGTGTGTTGCGCGCACTCGAGACGGTCAGCGAGGGACGCTCGCTGAACATCCCGAAGGTCCTGGTGAACAACCACGAGACGGCGACGCTCGACTCCGTGCTCCAGACGCCGTTCGTCAGCGTGAACGCCTCGAACACCGTGGCCACGACTTCGCTCGGAGGGACGTCGGACGCCGGCACCCAGATCTCGATCACGCCGCAGATCACCGAAGGCGATCAGCTCCTGGTCGAGTACGACATCGCGCTGTCGAGCTTCACGGGCGAAGCGTCGGATGCCACGCTTCCCCCGCCTCGCCAGGAGAACCGCTTGTCCAGCGTCGCCACCGTCCCGGACGGGTTCACGGTCGTGGTCGGCGGACTCGAGGTCGAGCAGGAGACCGAGTCCGTCTCACGCGTACCGCTCCTGGGGGATCTTCCGCTCCTCGGGACCCTCTTCCGCTCGACGACCGTCTCGCGCACGAAGACGCGCTTCTTCGTCTTCCTGCGCTGCAACGTGCTGCGTAGCCGGCGCTTCGAGGACCTGCGCTATGCGAGCGAGGCGGACCGTCTGGCGGCGGACATCGAAGACGATGCGCCGCCCGTGCTGCCGAGGATCCTGCGATGAGAGCCGTCCTCGTCCTCTTGCCTCTGCTCGCCGCCTGTGCGACGACCTCCCCGACCCCCTATGAGCCGCGCACCGAAGAGCATCGCGACACCGCGCGCGCCGAGGAGCTCTCGCGCGCTGCCGCGGACCTGCTCTACGTGGATCCGGAACGCGCGGAGTCGATGCTACGCGAGGCGCTGGAGGCCGACCTCTTCTTCGGCCCCGCCCACAACAACCTCGGCGTCCTGTACCTGAGTCAGGAGAAGCCCTACGAGGCCGCAGGCGAGTTCGAGTGGGCGCGCAAGCTCTTGCCGGGCCATCCGGACCCGCGGCTGAATCTCGCGCTCACCCTCGAACAGGCGGGGCGCTGGGAAGAAGCGGCCGAAGGCTACGCGTCCGCCCTCGAGGTCTACCCGGGGCATCCTCCGTCGGAGCGCGCTCTCGCGCGGCTCTTGGTCCGTCGCGCGCCGTCCGATCCCCGCCTGCGGGAACTCCTCCCACGGATCTCTCTCCAGGGAGACTCGGCCTGGCGCAGCTGGGCACGCCGCGCGGCCGCGAAGAAGGGCATCCCTGGACCCGCGGAGCATTCCTGGTAGCCTCGCTGCTGGTCGCCCCTCCCGTGCACGAGCCCTGTGTGACTGCACGGGCGCGAGCGAGATGTGTGAAGTCTTGGGAGGGGTGACCGCTCTCT
>CAZDYS010000758.1:0-2117 GCA_964509445.1 uncultured Planctomycetaceae bacterium | reverse complement strand
CAGATCGTCTCGGGAGTCGGCAACGAGGCCAGCGGAGTCCACAGCACCGTGGCAGGAGGCAGCTCCAACGCCGCTTACGGAGCCAGATCCGTGCTGGGAGGGGGAATCGGAAACGTCACGTTCGGCGCGGACTCGACCGTGGCAGGCGGGGGCTACAACGGAATCGACGGCCTCGCCGAGTTCAGCGTCGTCGGCGGGGGCTTCTCCAACCTCATACTCGCCGATCACGGCGTCATCGGCGGTGGGGAGTCCAACCAGTCCCTGGGAGCCCATGCCGTCGTCTCCGGCGGAGAGTCGAACGACGCCACGGCCCCTCACTCGACGATCGGTGGGGGGTTCGAGAACAGCGCGGGAGGGTTCTACTCGACGGTCGGTGGAGGCAGCGGCAACGAGGTGGCCTTCGGTAGTTCGACGGTCGCCGGAGGCGCGGGAAACAAGGCCCGCGGGGCCGGGGCCACGGTAGGCGGAGGAACCCTCAACGAGGCTCTCGACAATTGGGCGACCATCCCGGGGGGGAGATCCAACACGGCGGACGGAGCCTATTCGTTCGCCGCGGGCGAGAATGCAGCTGCGCTGCACGACCGCACCTTCGTTTGGAGTTCCACTCCCAGCGCCTTCGCGTCGACGAATCTGCAGCAGTTCCTGATCGATGCCCCGGGCGGCGTGGGAATCGGGACCAACGCGCCGACGGCGGCGCTGGACGTGGTCCAGACGGACACCACCGCGAATGGAGTCGAGGTGTCGATTTCCGACGCCAGCGCGACCGGAGCCGCGGCGTTCCTCTCCCATGACGGCGAGGGGTTCGGCGTGCTAGCGAGTGTGAACAAGGCGTCGGGGACGACCTACGGGGTGTGGGGCTCGAGCTCTTCGCCGGACGGCTACGGCGGCTACTTCCTCAACCTCGGCGGGGGCGAGGCCCTGCGCGTTCTGGGGAGCGCGACCGCCTCGGGGACCGGTGCGAAGTGGGAGGTCGAGAACCCGAACAACGCAGACGCCTCGGTGAAGCTCGACTGGAAGACCGATGTGGCGCGCATCCGGGTCGGAGGGAGCGGCCTCGGTTCTCAGGAAGGCCTCGACATCCAGACCACGGGCGACACGAGCCTGTTGCGGATCCAGCACGACGGCAAGGTCGGGCTGGGGACGACGTCTCCGGACGTGCGGCTGCACGTCCGGAGCGGCACCGACGTCGCGCCGAGTGGTGGAGGCTACGTGCAGGCGGGCTCCTCGAGCGGCTCGGACATCGCGATCGACTCGAACGAGATCATGGCGCGCAACAACGGCGGCACGGCGACGCTCACCCTGAACGCCGACGGAGGGGACGTGGAGCTCTTCCCGAACGGCACCGGGCGCCTGGGGGTGGGGACCGGGACGCCGAGCTTCACGCTGGAGGTGAACGGCTCCGCCGGCAAGCCCGGTGGCGGCTCCTGGTCGGTCGCGTCGGACCGGCGGCTCAAGAGGGACATCGAGGCGCTCGAGGGCGCGCTCGACACGCTGCTCGCGCTGCGCGGCGTGACCTACGAGTACAAGGACCCCGAGGCGATCCGCGAGCTCCCGGGCCGTCAGACGGGCTTCGTCGCGCAGGAGGTCGAGGAGGTGCTGCCGGAGTGGGTCGACCAGCGTGCCGACGGCATGAGGGCGCTCACGATCCGGGGCTTCGAGGCTCTTTGCGTCGAAGCGCTGCGTGAGGTGGTGGAGGAGTCGCGCGACTTGCGCGCCGAGAACGAGCGGCTGCGGGCGCGCAGCCAGCGGCTCGAGGAACGGCTCGAGCGCATCGAGGAGAGCCTGCCCCGCGCGGCGCCACGGCGCTGAGCGTCGACTCCGCCGCGCGGACCTCGGGAGAGCCCCGGAGGTCCGCGTCGGCGGCCCCGGGAGGTTTTTTCGAGTCCGATGGCAGGGTCGTGCGCCGCCGTGCGGTTGGCGGGTGTCGGTCCGGGCTCCGTGAGGAGCCACGGGCCGCGGATCCCCACGCTCCACCCACGAGGAAGCCCCTGTCATGCACTCCCTCCAGCGCGTCTCGACCCTCCTCTCGGCCACGCTCCTCGGTCTCTTCGCCCTCCTGCTCCCGGCCTGCTCCGGCGGCGGCGGAGGAGGCAACAACAACCCGATGGCCGGCACGC
>CAZDYS010000757.1:0-2118 GCA_964509445.1 uncultured Planctomycetaceae bacterium | reverse complement strand
TCCCCCGTGATCGCCGTCGACGGGCTCTTCACCGCGGACCTCCCGGAGTTCAGCGCCAAGCGGCGCCTCGACGCGAAGGGAGTGGACCGCGACCGCTCCTTCGTGGAGTCCGTGCGCACCTTCCCCGAGAACGTGGAGACGCGCGTCCTCCTCACCTACGAGCTCGCGGCCGGCGAGCGGAACGAGGGGCGTCGCGACCGCAGCCAGGGCCAGGTCAGCGTGCGCCTGCACCACAGCATGGTCGCGCTGCCGGAGCGACCCGCCGAGCCGCGCGAGCTGGACGAGCGCGTCGGCTTCTTCTCGGTCTCCTTCGAGGACTACGGTGGAGAGGAGCACGCCGTGGACCGGGTGCGCTACATCACCCGCTGGAGGCTGGAGAAGAAGGACCCCGAGGCGAACGTCTGCGACCCCGTCGAGCCCATCGTCTTCTACGTCGGGCGCGGCGTCCCGGAGCGCTGGCGCCCCTGGGTCCACAAGGGCATCGAGATGTGGCAGCCGGCCTTCGAGGCCGCGGGCTTCTCGAACGCCATCCTCGCCGAGGATCCGCCCAGTGAGCGCGAGGACCCGGACTGGCACGCGGAGGACGCGCGCTACTCCACGATCCGCTGGCTGCCCTCGACGATCGAGAACGCCATGGGGCCGCACGTGCACGACCCGCGCACGGGGGAGATCCTCGAGGCGGACATCCGCATGTACCACAACGTGATCAAGCTGATCCGCGACTGGTACTTCGTGCAGGCGTCCCCGAACGATCCGCGCGCGCAGAAGCTCCCGCTCCCGGACGACATCGTCGGTGAGGCGCTGGCCTACGTGGTCGCGCACGAGGTCGGACACTCGCTCGGCTTCCCGCACAACATGAAGGCCAGCTCGAGCTACACGGTGGCGCAGCTGCGGGACGCCGCCTTCACGGCGACCTACGGGACCGAGGCGTCGATCATGGACTACGGGCGCTTCAACTACGTCGCCCAGCCCGGGGACGGCGCGACCTTGATCCCCAAGGTCGGTCCCTACGACGCGTTCGCGGTCGAGTGGGGCTACCGCCAGTACGCCGACGCGGAGGCCGAGGAGGCCGGTCTCGCCGCCCTGGTCGCGCGCCAGGTCGACGACCCGATGCTGCGCTTCGGCGATCCGAACCCGGCCGAGGACCCGTCGCAGCAGACCGAGGACCTCGGCGGAGACACGCTGCTCGCCACGGAGCTCGGCCTCGCGAACATCGACCGCGTCGCCGGCTACCTGGTCGAGGCCTGCTGCCGCGAGGGTCGGGACTACTCCCTGCTCGCGAACATGTACGACCAGCTGATCGGTCAGCGGGACCGAGAGCTCGGACACGTCGCGAACCTGGTCGGTGGGTTCGTGACCGCCAACCTGTGGTACGGCGACGCGGACCGTCGGTTCGAGCCCGTGCCGCGCGAGCGCCAGCGCGCGGCGGTCGCGTTCCTCCACGAGAACGCGTTCCACCCGTCCGACGCGATCCTCGCGGAGGACATCCTGACGCGGCTCGAGTCCTCGGGCGCGGCCGACCGCATCCTGCGTGGGCACCGCCGTCTGCTGGGGAGCCTCCTGCGCAAGGAGCGCATCGACCGCATGGCGGAGCACGCGGCCCGCTCCACGGACGCCTACGCACCGGTCGAGTTCCTCGAGGACCTGCGGCTCGGGATCTGGTGCGAGCTGCGTCAGGATCCGCTGGAGGTGAACCTCTACCGGCGCAACCTGCAGCGTGCCCACGTCGAGGCGCTGATCGAGGCCCTCGAGGACGAGGAGGCCCTGGACTCGGACCTGCCGGCGCTCGCGCGCGGCGAGCTCGATGCGCTGGGGAAGGCGATCGAGGGCGGTCTGGGCCTGGGCGTTCCCGTCGACGCGACGACGTCGCTGCATCTGCGGGACCAGGCCGCGCGCATCCGCGAGGCCCTGAACCCGCTGCTCGAGGGGAGCGGCACCGGCGCTCCGATCGAAGCCGGCGCGTCGCGCGGGCGCTGACCTCACGCGGTTCCCCCTTGCGCGACCGCGCTCCCGAGACCGGTACCGGACGCGCGCGCGCCTGGGCCCTCGCGGCTCTCGCCGCGCTCGTCCCGCTGGCTGGCGCCCTGGCGCTGGCCCTCTCGAACGCGGACCGCTGGG
>CAZDYS010000756.1:0-2120 GCA_964509445.1 uncultured Planctomycetaceae bacterium | reverse complement strand
CCGGGGGGGTGCCCGTCCCCGCCGCGCGCGCCTCGGCCGCCACGGCGTGGATGGGGTTCGCGGGGGGACCCTCGTAGGTCTGGAGGAAGACCTCGCCGCGGGCCACCGAGAGCCAGAGAGGCTCGTCGGAGTCCTCCGGCAGCGGCGCCAGGTCGATCTCCGTGTCCGGCAGCATGCGCAGACGCAGCCAGCCGGGGACCTCGAGGTCGAGCGTCACGTCCCCGCTCTCCAGGGTCGCCCCGTAGTGGAGGGTCGAACCGAGGGCGAGTCGCTGCGCGCCCTGGACGGGAACGGTGTCGAGCGCGAGCTCTCCGCTCCCCTGGATGTCCAGGACCCGCCAGGCCTTGTCCTCCGGCAGCATCAGCACCACCAGGACGGCGGCGGCCGCCACCAGGAGGACGGCGCCCTGGCGGAGCCGCTCCTTCCACCCGCCGGAAGCGGCCGGAACCGGGCGCAGTTCGTGGTCCTCGCCCTCCTCGCCGAGCACGAAGCGCTCGGCGAGCTCGTCCCGGAAGGCTCGATCCGCCGGCGCGGAGAGGGGGGTGCTCGCGATCAGGTCCTCGATCTGGTCCCGCATGGCCGAGCGCGTACGGGATCCTTGCATCGGGCGTGACGCGGATTCTTCCTCCGAAGCGGGATCCTCGCTGCGCGCGTTCAGGAAACGGCTCCTCTGGGCCGCCCGGAAGCGGGCCTCGGGACGCTCGAGGGGGTCCGAGCGCAGCAGACGCTCGAGCTCCTCGCGGGTGGGCTCCGGACGATCCCGCTCCATCAGGTCCCTTCCCGGTGCAGCTGCCAGGACGGACCGAGCACCCCGCGCAGGGCCTCGAGGGCGCGCGAGTAGCGCTTCCGGACCGCGACCTCGGAGCGCTCGACGATCCGGCCGATCTCCTCGAAGGACATCTCCTCGTAGACCCGCAGCAGCACGGTCACGCGCATGCCCTCGGGGAGCTCGTCGATCGCGACCCGCAGCTCCCGTCCCATCTCCTCCTCGGAGAGCAGGTCCTCGGCCCGGGGCTGGAGGGTGACGAGCTCCGACTCGAAGCCGCCGGCGTCGACACTCTCGTCCGTCTGGGCCTCGCGGTGGCGCCGCGAGCGCCAGTAGTCGCGCAGCTTGTTCGTGGCGATCGTGAACACCCACGGCTTCAGGGCCCGCGTCGGGTCGTAGGTGTCGAAGGCCCGATGGATGTGGAGGAAGATCTCCTGGGTGAGGTCCTCCGTCAGGTGCTCGTCCCGGACGAGCCGCCGGATGTACCCGTAGACCCGGTCGAAGTAGGCGTCGAAGAACGCCTGGAGAGCGTCGGGGTCTCGCTCGGGCAGGAGCTCTCGCAGCTCGTCGGACAGGTCGCCCGGAAAGCTGCCGATCGGCTCCCGTGTACTTCGGTCGTCCAAGAAAACGTCTCTGTGGGCCCTCGCGTCCTCGGGGGGGCCGCGGACGCGGCCCGGAGAAGGAACCAGGCTAGCCTAGGGGGGTCGCCTCGGGGAAGAGCCCGGGGTCAGCCCAGGAACGGGAGATCGACTCCGCGCTCCTTCGCGCACGCGCGAGCCTCCTCGTAGCCCGCCTCGGCGTGGCGCATGACGCCGGTCCCCGGGTCGTTCGTGAGCACCCGCTCCAGGGCCTCGGACGCCTGCTCCGAACCGTCCGCCACGGTGACCTGCCCGGCGTGCAGGCTGTAGCCCATGCCGACCCCGCCGCCGTGGTGGAAGCTGACCCAGCTGGCGCCGCTCGCGACGTTGAGCATGCAGTTGAGGAGCGGCCAGTCCCCCACCGCGTCCGTGCCGTCGCGCATCCCCTCGGTCTCCCGGTTGGGCGAGGCGACGGAGCCGCAGTCCAGGTGATCGCGACCGATCACCAGGGGAGCGGAGATCCGCCCCTCGGCCACGGCGCGGTTGAACGCGAGGCCGGCGCGCTCGCGCTCGCCGTAGCCGAGCCAGCAGATCCGCGCCGGCAGGCCCTGGAACGCGACGCGCTCCGCAGCCATGTCGATCCAGCGCATCAGCGCGGCGTCCTCGGGGAAGAGCTCGCGGATGATCTCGTCGGTGACCGCGATGTCCGCCGGGTCGCCGGAGAGCGCCATCCAGCGGAAGGGTCCCTTGCCCTCGCAGAAGAGCGGACGCACGTA
>CAZDYS010000755.1:0-2121 GCA_964509445.1 uncultured Planctomycetaceae bacterium | reverse complement strand
GGAGCCCACGGGGTGGAACGCACCCTGCAGCCCGGCGAGACGCTCGAGGGCGTCGAGCTGCGCACGGAGCCCGAAGCGCGCATCCGGGTGCGCGTGCCCGCGGACGGACTCGGTGGTCCCTGCTTCGTCCTCGTCCGCCAGGGCGAAGACGAGCGTGGCGTCCCGCTGCGCAGAGGAACGGACACGGTGTTCGGAGGCTTCTCCGCCGGCTCCGTGACCGTCGAGCTCTACCTGCCGGGTCCCGAGCGCCGCAGACGGCACGATCCGGTCGCCTCCCGGACGGTCGAGGCGGTTCCCGGCGAGACGCACGAGCTCGTGCTGGTCCCCCCCGGCCGCTGACCCCCGGGTGGCGAGGCAATCGCCACGAAACCTCGAACCGGTGCGAAGGTGTAGGCTCCTCGGGAGATAGGCGACCCGGATCGCCTGCCCCATGTACCGCCGCGCGCTGCTTCGACTCTCCGCCCTGCTCGCCGCCGCCTCGCTCCCCGCGGGCCGAACGGTCGCTCGTCCTCGACGTGGTGGGCTGGGGCGCGGGGAGCGCGTCTTGGTGATCGGTGCCGGCGTCTCGGGTCTCGCGACCGCCCGCCAGCTGGTCGATGCGTACGGTCTCGAGGCTCCCGGGCAGGTCGTCGTCCTGGAGTCGCGCGCGCGCCTCGGCGGACGCATCTGGACCGACCGCTCGATGGGGACTCCCGTGGAGCTCGGTGCGAACTGGATCCACGGGTTCCGCGACAACCCCATCACGAAGCTCGCGAAGCGCTTCGGCGCCAAGACGGTCGACACGCCGGGGTCCTTCGCGCTCTACGACGAGGACGGCACACGCGTGGGCGACCGTGCGATGGCCCGGTCCTATCGGCGCGTCTCGCGCGCCTACGCCGCAGTCCTCTCGCTCGCCGATGGTCTCGGCGCAGACCAATCCCTCGCGCGATCGCTCGCGGAGGTGGACGGCTCCGAGGGTCTCGAGGGTCGGGACGCACGCTTGTTCGCCTACCTCGCGCAGTCGTCCTTCGGGAGCGAGTGGGGGGCGAGCAACGCCGACCTGTCCACGCTCCTCGGCGAGATCGGCTCGGAGTTCTCCGGAGTGGATCGGCTCCTGCCGCAGGGCTACTCGCGCATCGTCGACGGGTTGGCGGAGGGGCTCGACGTGCGACTGGAGCACGCGGTCCGCCGGGTCGAGGACGACGGGGAGCGCGTGGAGGTCCACACCGACCGAGGGACCTTCGAGGCGGAGCGCTGCGTCGTGACCCTGCCGCTGGGAGTATTGCAGGCGGGGACGGTCGAGTTCCGGCCCGGCCTCCCCGAGGCTCTCTGCGAAGCGATCGCGCGCATCGGGTTCGGCCAGGTGTGCAAGCTGGTGCTGGAGTTTCCGTCGGCGTTCTGGGACGAGGAGGACTTCCTCGGCCTGGTCGACGCCTCGCGTGAGGTCGCGGGCGTCGAGTGGTTCAACCTGCACGCCTACTCGGGCGTGCCGATCCTCAGCGCCTGGACCGTCGGCGCGGACGCGCGTTCGCTCGAGGGCCGTGGGCTGGAAGAGGCCACGGAGGAGATCCTCGCCGGCCTGCGCCGGATGTACGGGCCTGCGATTCCGAAGCCGACCGCGGTCCGTCGCTCCTCCTGGATCGAAGATCCGAACAGCCTGGGGGCCTACAGCTTCCCGGCGGTCGGGTCGTCGCCCGCCGACTACGACGCGTTCCTCTCACCGGTCCGGGACAGGATCTTCTTCGCCGGCGAGCACACGAGCGCCGTCTATCCGTCGACCGTGCACGGCGCCTATCTCTCGGGCCTGGCCGCGGCCGCGCGCGTCGCTGGGGTGGAGGGGAGCCGCTGAAGAGCGACTCGCGCTCCGCTAGGTGAGGTCCTTGAGCTCGCGGAGCTTCAGCAGCGCGTCGATGGGCGTCAGTCGGTCGAGGTCGAGCGAGCGCAGCTCCTTCTCGACCCGACTCGGCGCCGCGCCGAACAGACCGAGCTGCTGCGGGGTCTCGGGCGCGGCCGTCTCCGCCTGCGGCGTCTGCGAGAGGATCCGTTCGGCGAGGTCCTCCTCGTCGCGCTCGAGGTCCTGGAGGATCGACTTCGCGCGCTGGAGTACCTCTCCCGGGACGCCTGCGAGCCGTGCCACCTGGA
>CAZDYS010000754.1:0-2123 GCA_964509445.1 uncultured Planctomycetaceae bacterium | reverse complement strand
TCCGCCGCTGTTTGTGCAAGTCAACACTGGAGAAGAAGTTCAGAAAGCCGGCGTGGATCAAGGCGTCGCGGATACCGAAGGCCAGCGCCTCCTCGTCTTCCACCACAAGAATGCGTTGGCTCATCGTCACTGCTTGGCCGGCAGGGGCCTCGGGGGTTGCGTAGAGGGTCATCGGGCTGTCCGTCCTCGGTTCACGTTCGAACGACGAGCGGATTACGGGCGCGAAGCCCCACCTGAACGACCGCAAACGGAAACGGTACACTGCCGCCCCGGCCCGATGCCACGGGCCTGCGGCACGGCTGGGAGGTCTTTCCCGCGTGTCTCTCGTGTGCGAAGGACGGACCGCGCACAATCGCGGCCATGCGCTTGGGACTCCTGCTGGTCCCGCTCGCCGTCGCGCTCGCGCTCCGGCTGGCGTTCGGACGCTGGGCCGCCGCGCTCGCGGGGCTCGCGTTCGGTGCCTCGGTCGCGGGGATCGCGCTCCCGCCGTCCGCTCCACGTCCGGCACCGGGGCTGGTCGGGGTCGGGCTCGCGGTCGTCTTGCTCGGGCTGCTCCTCGGCCTGCGCAGGACGCTGCCGCCTTCGGAGGAGGAGGACGCACCGTCCGCGTCGCGCTCGTCCTGGCTGCCGGGAGCGATCGGTCTCATGCTCGCGGTCTTCGGAGCGCTCCTCGCCGGGGATGCAGCGGGAGGCGCGTCCTGGAGCCACCGGCTCACGGCCTGCTTCCTCGGCTCGGGGGAGACGGACGGTCTGTGGTGGCCCGCGCCGGCGCTCCTCTTCGCGCTCGCCGGCGCCCTGACGCCGGCTGTCCCGGCCGCCGCCGTCGCGTCCCTCGGTCTCGCGCTCCTGGTGCGCGAGACCCTGCCCGGGACGGGTTGGCTCGAGCCGCTCCTGGCCTTCGCGATCGCGCTCCTCGCCGCGGCCGGGTTCGAGCACGCGGACCGTCGGGCCCGCTGGATGGCGCTCGGCCTCGGCCTCGCGACGCTGGCCGGGGTCGTGCTCTCCGGACCGCGGACACGCCCCGTCCCGGTGGACGCCTCCGACGAGCTCGTGACCCTCCTGCAGCCGGTGACCGCCACCGCGGAGCTGGTCGGCTGGATCCACCCCGCGGTCGCCTTCGACGAGCTGCGGCTGTCCGTCGACCACGGCGATCGCCAGGAGCGGTTCTCGATCGGGTCCCGAGAGGAGCTGGTTGCGAACGCGACCGTCCTCCGCCGAGAGCTCGGCACGGGCGACCCGCCTCCGCCGGAGGAGGTCCTCCTCTTCCGCGCTCGCCCCGAGCCGGTGTTCTCCGGCGCGCTCGCGGAGCGTCCGGTCACGCTGGAGGTGCTCGCCGCGGGCGAGGTGGTGGGACGCCGGTGCGTCGGGTCGCTCGACCCGCTGGCCGTGCCGCGGCGCTGGTTCGCAGGGCTCTCCGCGCTCTCGTTCCTCGGCCTCCTCTCCGCGCGGACGCGCGGGCTCACGCTCCTGGCGCTCTTCGCGCAGGTGGCGCTGGGCGCGCTCCTGTCCCTAGGGTAGGTAGCCCGCCTCGACCAGCGCCTCGACCGCCCAGTCCGGGAGCCGGGCGCGATCCTGGGGGAGGAGCTCGAGGTCCGTCGCGAGGGCGCGGGCGTCGTCCGTCCAGCCTCGGACCAGGTAGGCCGCCGCGAACTCGGCCCGCGCGACGGGCGCGCCGAGCGGGTTGGCGCTCTTCGTGCGCGTGAGCACCTGGCGGTAGTTGCGGAGCGCCGTCTCCAGGTCGCCCGCGGCCATCTGCTGGCGCGCCCACAGGAGGCGCGCCAGCGTGCTCGCCGCGCGCTCCCGCGCGGGATCCTGTTCGTCGAACAGGAGCTCCGGAACCAGCTCCTCCAGCTCGCTGTCGAACAGGAGCCGGGCAGCGGCTTCCCACTCGCCGCCGGCCACGAGCTCCGAGCCCACCTCCGTGGTCCAGGCGGTCTCCACGCAGCCGCTCGCGAGGAGCACGTCTAGGCGCTCGCGCGCCCGCGCGGCGTTGCCCCCCGACAGCTCGAGGCGCACCAGGTTGCGCAGCACCGGGACCATCCCCGGGGACAGCGCGAGCGCGCGTTCCCAGCTCGTACGCGCCCCGGCGTCGTCCCCCGCGCGCGCCCGGGCGAGGCCGAGGG
>CAZDYS010000753.1:0-2124 GCA_964509445.1 uncultured Planctomycetaceae bacterium | reverse complement strand
GGAGGACGAGAAGCTCTTCCAGAAGCTGCTGGACGCGGGCGACGACGCCGTCCCGTCGCTGGTCAAGGCGTTGAAGTACCCCGCGGGCTTCGACCAGAAGCGCGCGATGGTCTGCGAGCTGCTCGGTCGCATCGGGAACCCCAAGGCGGTTCCGGCGTTGATCATGACCCTGCGCGATCCGGTCATCCGCGTGGCCTCCTGGGCCGCCTGGGCCCTCGAGGCCATCGGGGACCGCGAGGCCCTCGACGCGGTCCAGCGCTACGAGCGACGGATCCTGACCCAGGCCGCCGCCGGAACGCTCTCGAACTCCGCCGGCAGCGCCGATGCGCTGCTCGCGACGAGTACGCGGGTGCGCTTCTCCCTCGGCGAGGAGTCCGCGCTTCAGGACCTGGTGAAGCACCTGCTCTCCGAGGACCCCGCGGCACGCCGGATCGCGATCGACGCGCTGAGCTCGATCTTCGGCTTCGACCTCGACTACGACCCCGAGGGCTCGCGCGAGGAACGCCGTCGCGCGGCCGCCGAGTGGGTCGAGGCCGTGCAGTAGCCGCGCGGCCGATCCCCCCTCCGGCCCCCGTGGCCCGGCCTTCCGGGCCCGGTGCGCCCTCCCCGGCGCGCCTCCGCTCCCCAGCGAGTCGCGGGCGCGCTATGGTGTTCGCCCTCGTTCCTCCCCACGACCCCCATCCCTGCGTCCATGTCCGGCCTGTTCCTCACCGCGTGCCTGAGCCTCGGCGCGATCGCGCTGCTCGACGACGAGCAACCGCTCGAAGCCACCGCCCTCTCCGACTCCGCGGACGCCGGTGAGTGGATTCGCGTCGACGACCCGGACTTCCACCGGCTCCCGGTCGCGCTCGAGAAGCTGCCCTACGTCCAGCGCACCGCCTACGAGTCGCTGGAGGAGCCGACCGTCCTGCTCGTGCGTCGTCTCGAGCCGACCGAGGAGGTCATCGACGCGTTCGTGGCCGACGAGGAGCTCCTGCAGCCCTACGGCGAGCTGATCCCCGAGGGCGAGGACTTCTTCGAGGTCGGCGGCCGGGAGGGAATGCTGTTCGAGTGCAGCTGGCAGCTCGCCGGCGTGCCCTCGCAGGCGATCGCCTACTACCTGCCGATCGAGGACGCGACGCTCTCCGTCCTCCTGGTCACGACCGGGGACACGAAGGCCAGCAAGCTCGCGAAGCGCGTCCGTTCGCTCGCGAAGGGCTTCGCCGAGTCGCTGCACATGGAGGACGAGACGCGCTACCGCGCCCAGCTGCTCACCCACGAGCTCTCCTTCCAGCTGCGCATCAAGGACAAGCACGGCACGATCCAGTTCGAGCGGGCGGCGGAGACCGCCGAGGTCGACCGCTCGTTCCACACGAGCGTCATGGACGCCAACCCGCAGTTCAAGGACGCCTACGTCGGCGACTGGGTCGACGAGCGCAACGGACTGACGCTGTCCTACCAGCTCATCCAGCACGACTCCGGCATGGGGCCGGAGGATCCGCTCACGCGCTGGCTCGCGGGACAGCTGCAGACCTCGGTGCGCGGCGAGAAGGAGCTCGGCGACGCCCCCGTCGAGGAGCTGCACCTGCCGGAGGCGCAGACCGCGGTCGTCTCGGAGGAGGAGATCGCTCGGCACTACGCGGCCGCCGTCCGCGCGCCGGAGGCGGGGGTCATCCTGAAGACCTACATCCCGCGCTCGCCCTACAGCCGCGTCTACCGCGTGCGCTGGCACGATCCCGAGACGCTGCTCGAGAACACGTGCCTCCTGCTCGAGATCCGTCGCTATCCGCGCGGACGCATCGGGCGCGAGACCGTGATGCGCTCGAACGCGGTGCTGCTGTTCGCGCGCGCCGAGGAACGCGAGCTCCTGGACCGCTGGGAGGCCGGGCTCGCCTTCCGCTCCCGCCCCTTCGAGGAGCGCCCCGCTCCGTTCGCGCACGCGCAGTGAGCGACGACGAGGGGCTTCGACGCGCGCGCGTCGAGCTGGAGCGTGTCGAGCTCGAGCTGGAGCGTGCGCACCACCTCCTCGACCAGGCCGGGGTCCCGCGAGAGACGGACGGCCCCGGAGGCCGTCCGCTGGACCTGGCCCTGGCGGAGCGCATCCGCCTGCTCTTCGAGGAGGAGTAGCGCCTCCTAGCCGTTCCG
>CAZDYS010000752.1:0-2127 GCA_964509445.1 uncultured Planctomycetaceae bacterium | reverse complement strand
TCCAGTCCGAAGGGATCGGCGGTGATCGGGACCCCGCGCTCGACGCTCGCGACCGCCGCCGTCGGGACGTCGGTCGTGCGCCAGACCCAGAGGAACAGGGCGCAGGAGGCGAGCGGAAGCAGCGCGGGCAGGAGGTGTTCGGTCGGTCGGAACACGCGGACCAGGATAGCGCGCCGCGGTTCGAGGCGCAGGCAGGGCGCGACCGACGCCCTCGCTCAGGGGGCGCTCGGGTCGAGGATCCACAGCCGCCCGGAGGTCGAGCCGACCACCAGCGCGCGGCCGCCACGGCCGAACGCCAGCGCCTCGATCGGCCCCTCGCCGAGGTCGATGCGCACCAGCGAGGCGAGCGTCGCCGCGTCCCGGACCTCCAGCCGTCCGGGCGGGGAGGCCGTGACGACGCGGTCGCCGTCCGGGCTCACGAGCAGCCACTCGACCGGGCTCGAACTCGTCGCGCGGGCGAGCTCCTGCTCGGTCCCGAGGTCGAAGGTCAACAGGTCGTGGAACCGCGCCACCAGCGCGAGCCGTGCGCCGTCGTCCGAGAGCCCCACCGCGTCGACGCGACCGAGCCCTCGGGAGCGGAGCGCGGCGACGCGCTCCCCCGTACGGGTCGACCAGGCCCGCAGGGTGCCGCCGTCCCCGAGCCAGCCGAAGCGCTCGCCTCCCCGCGCCGCTGCGACCCGGAAGACCACGTCCTGCGGACCCGCGAGCGTCCACTGGACGTCTCCCGTGCGCGCGTCGAACACCACGCAGCTCCCGTCCCGACCGGCCGCGACCAGGCGATCCTGGGCCGCGTCGATCGCGACCGCCTCGACCCGCTCGTCGTGTTCCAGCTCCAGCAGCGCGGCGCCGCTCTCGACGTCCCAGAGCACGAGCGATCCGTCGCGTCCGCCCGAGAGCAGCCGCCCCCCCGCGGAGTCCAGGGCGAGCGCGACGACGTTCCCGCGATGCCCCTCCAGCCGCGACCGCTCGGCGCCCGTCGCGGCCTCCGCGAG
This sequence comes from uncultured Planctomycetaceae bacterium, assembly GCA_964509445.1. GTDB lineage: Bacteria > Planctomycetota > UBA1135 > UBA1135 > CAZDYS01. Next base: position 1,135 of record CAZDYS010000752.1, on the reverse strand, counting down.
CGTCACGCTTCCGTCCGACCAGCCGACCGCGAGGAGCTCGTCCTCGAGCGCGATGGAGCGCACCGTCGCGGCCCCGAACGTGAACGCACGCGCTAGCGAAGGGACCTCTTCCCGCCAGCGCAGGACCTCGCCGGTCCCCTCGCACCACAGGACGTCGCCTCCGGGCAGACACAGGGCGGCCGTGACGACGCCGTCCGGAGCGAGCGGCAGGCGGAACGAGCCCTGCCCTGCCACGCCGCGCAGCCCCTGGTCGGTCACGAAGGACCAGCCGCTCCCGCGGGCTCCCAGGGCGACGAGCTGGTCGCCCGGAGCATGGGTCGCGAGCAGGGCTCCGGTCTCCGGATCGTGCACCAGGACGCGTCCGTCGTCGGCCCCGCTCGCGAGCCGGCCCTCGGCTCCGAACGCAAGCGCTCGCACCCACTCCCCGTGGTCCTCCAGGAGGCCGGTGCGCGCTCCGTCGGGCGCGAAGAGCGCGATCGTCTCGTCGTCCGAACCGGCGGCGAAGCGACCGTCCGGAGCCACCGCCACGGCGTTCACGACGTCCTCCATCGGAGTGAGCTCCGTCGGCGCGCCGAGCTCGTCGCCCGCGCCCACCTCGAACAGGTGCAGGGCTCCGTCGGCGAACCCCGCGACGGCCCGCGCCTCGCCCTGGAACGCGAGCGCGGTGACGATGTCGTCGGCCTCGTAGTCGCCGAGCGGTCGGTCCTGGTCGACGTCCCAGGCCCCCACGGAACCGAAGGCCGTCCCGAAGACCAGGCGCCGGCCCCGTGCGTCCAGCGCGAGGGCGGTCACCTCTTCCCCGAACGCGTCGACCTCCAGCAGGAGCTCGAAGCGGGGCGCGAGACTCCAGATGCGGACGAGCCCCTCGCCGTCGCCGCTCGCCAGCCGGCGCCCGTCCGCCGAGGCGGCGAGCGCGTGAACGCGCCCCTCGTGCGCGGCGAGGCGCTCGATCGAGTGTTCCGCGTGACGCGTGAGCCAGCTCCACTCCCAGCCGCGGTGCTCCTCCGGCACCCCTGCGAGCGCCGCCTGCAGCTCGTTCGTGTCCCGTACCTCCAGCGCGCGCCGCGCCCGCTGCGTCTCCGCGAGGAACAGCGCGCGGCGCGTCTCGGCGAGCGCCCTCTCGGCTTCGAGAGCC
>CAZDYS010000751.1:0-2128 GCA_964509445.1 uncultured Planctomycetaceae bacterium | reverse complement strand
CTGTTTCGTGTAGCTGCGCTCGTCGGGCCAGACAAAGAGATCACACGGCAGGGGACGCGCTCACCGTGATCGCGGCCGGCGGCGTCCGCGCGCACAACGTCGCGAGCCTGGTGCGCCGGACCGCCGTGCGCGAGGTCCACGGCAGCGCCTGGGAGCTCGAGGAGGCTCCGGCCGGGGCCCTGGCGCTCGGCGTGGCCGGAGGCACCGCGCGACGGCGCACGAAGCTCGCCCAGGTGCGGGCCGTGGTCGAAGCGCTACGCGTCGAGTTCCAGTAGGACCTGCAGCCGCAGGAAGTCCACGTCGCGGATCTTCACCCGCACGGGACGACCCTCGGAGAACGAGAGCGTGCGCCGGCCCGCGCGCACGGTGACGTTCGGGCCCTGGACCTTGGCGCGGTCCCCGACGGCGCGCATCGGCAGGAACCCCGTCACGCCGAAGGGCGTGAGCAGGACCTCCAGGCCGGCGGGGGAGATGCGCAGGATCGTCGCCTCGATGCGCTCGGAGATGTGCGGCTCGAGGTACTGGCACACCTTCAGGTCGCCGATCGCCTGCTCGGCCATCTCCGCGATCTCCGCCTGCAGCGACGCGTGCGCGGCGGTGTCGTTGAGGTCGGTCACGAGGTCGGCCGTCCGCAGCTCGGCCTCCGCCTCCTCGCCGCGGCTCTCGATCGAGTGCAGCCAGCGGTGGACCATCAGGTCCGGGTAGCGTCGGATGGGGGACGTGAAGTGCAGGTAGGCCTCGCGCGCCAGCCCGAAGTGCTCCGCCACGTCCTCGTGGTCGCGCACCTCGTAGAACGCGCGCTCCACCAGACCCATGATCCGCTGGATCAGGACCTCGGCGTTGGGGCGGTTGCGGGCCTGGCGGATCAGGCGCCCGATGTCGCGCCCCGTCAGGCGCTCCTTCTTCGGCACGCGGATGTTGTGCTCCGCGAGCATCTCCGCCACGGCCGCGATCTCCTCGGCGTCCTTCTCCGGGTGCACGCGGTAGATCGTCGGGAGGCCGCGCGCGCGGAACAGGTCCCCGACCGCCTGGTTCGCGGCCAGCGCGGTCTCCTCGATCAGCGTGTTCGAGAAGTAGCGCGGATCGTCGACGACGCCGCTGACCTCGTGGTCGTCGTCGAACACGAACTTGCGCTCGCGCGACTGGATCCGCAGGGAGCCGCGGGCGTCCCGGAGCTTCTGCTGCGTCTTCGTCCAGCGCTCGAAGCGCTTCAGGTCCGGCGCCAGGCGCAGCAGGTCCTCGGGCAGGTCCGTCTCGCCGTCCAGGAGCGCCTGGACCTCGCCGTAGGTGTTCCGGCGCACGCTCCGGATGACGGTCTTCGCGACGCGGGCCTCGGTTCGCTTCCCGGCCTCGTCGAAGACCATGAACACGGAGTAGGCGAGTCGGTCGCGGCCCTGGACCAGCGAGCAGAGCCCGTTCGAGAGCTCCTCCGGCAGCATGGGGACGACTTGGTCCGCCAGGTACACGCTCGTGCCGCGGGCCAGCGCCTCGGTGTCGAGCCTCGTGCCCGGCTGGACGTAGTGACCCACGTCGGCGATGTGCACGCCGACCTCGACCGCGCCGTCCTCGCGCGGCTCGATGGAGATCGCGTCGTCGAAGTCCTTCGCGTCCTCGCCGTCGATGGTGAAGATCGTCGCCTCGCGCAGGTCGAGGCGCCCGGCGACGTCCTCCGCGCGCGGGTCGTCCGGGAGTCCGCGCACCTCCTCGAGGACGTCGTCGGGGAAGACCGTGCGCACGCGGAAGGACGCGAGCAGGCGCATCTCGTCGGACTCGAGGTCGCGGTAGGGCGGCGGCCCGTGCTCCATCTCGCCGAAGCCGTCCGGGCGGGAGTGGATGCGCGAGCGCACGGACTCGGTCGCGCCGAGGTCGTCTGCCGCCGCGGCGCCGCCGGTGCGCGAGCCCTCGTCCGTCTCGAGGGTCCAGCTGCCCTCCTCCTCGGTCGGGGCCGGCGGCTCGTCCCCGCCCTTCGAGCGCATCAGGTCGCGGAAGCTCTTGAACTCCTTGGACATCGTGCTCGCAGCCTAGCAGTCCGGGTGGAAAGAGGCTCGGGTGCCGGAGGGAAGGGCGTCGCCCAGCGGCAGCTCCTCGCGGGCCCCTGCGGGCGGAGCGTTCCTCAGAGGTCCGGCCG
>CAZDYS010000750.1:0-2131 GCA_964509445.1 uncultured Planctomycetaceae bacterium | reverse complement strand
GCGGACGGGCTGGAGATCGACGATCGCCAGTGCCGGATCGCGAACTCCGGGCGCGCCGGGATCGAGTGCCTCTCGGAGGCGACCTACGACGCGGTCCTGACGGACCTCGTGATGCACGACGTCGACGGCCTGGAGGTCCTGAAGGAGGCGCGCCGGCTGCAACCGGACGCCGCGGTCCTCCTGATCACCGGCCACGGCTCGGTCGAGACGGCCGTCGACGCGATGCGCCTGGGAGCGACCGACTACCTGACCAAGCCCGTGCGCATCGCGGAGCTGCGCACCCGGCTGGCGCGCGCGCTCGAGGCCGTCGAGCTGCGCCGCACGAACCTCGAGCTGCGGCGCCAGCTGGACAAGCGCTACGGGTTCGAGGAGCTGGTCGGGCACTCGGCGCCCATGCAGCGCATCTTCGACGTCCTGACCCAGGTGTCGAAGTCGAACGCGACCGTGCTCGTCCTCGGCGAGAGCGGCACCGGCAAGGAGCTCGTGGCGCGTGCGGTCCACCGCAACTCCGACCGCAAGGACCGGCACTTCGTGGCCGTGAACTGCGCGGCCCTCACTCAGGGGCTGATCGAGTCCGAGCTCTTCGGGCACGTGCGGGGGGCCTTCACGGGAGCGGACGCCGCCAAGGAGGGGGTGATCGTGTACGCGGACGGCGGCACGCTGTTCCTCGACGAGGTGGGCGACATGCCGCTCGAGACCCAGGCCAAGCTGCTGCGCGTGCTGGAGACCCGCGAGGTCCAGCCCGTGGGCGGCAACACGACCCGCCGGGTGGACATCCGGCTCGTGGCGGCGACGAACCAGAACCTGCGCGAGATGGTCGCCGAGGGCACGTTCCGCGAGGATCTCCTGTTCCGCCTGCAGGTCGTGACGGTCGAGCTCCCGGCCCTGCGCGAGCGCTCCGGCGACGTCCCGCTCCTGATCGACCACTTCATCGGCGAGATGGCGACGGAGCACGGCCGGACCCTCCGGGGCATCACCCCGGAGGCGCGCGCGCTCCTGGTGCGCTACCCCTGGCCCGGCAACGTGCGCGAGCTGCGGAACGCGATCGAGAACATGGTCGTGCTCTCCACCTCCGACGTCCTGGACGTGGGGGACGTGCCCGAGTACGTGCGGCACTCGAGCGGGGCCGAAGGGCCGACCGAGGGGCACTTCGAGCTGGCCGGCCGGACGCTCCAGGAGGTCGAGCGGGAGCTGATCCGCGCGAACCTCGCGCTGGCGGAGGGCAACCGGCAGAAGGCGGCCAAGCTGACCGGGCTGGGCGAGCGCACGCTCTATCGCAAGCTCAAGGAGTACGGGCTGAGCTAGCTCGTGGGGCCGGCCGGGCGCGCGACCCGCAACCGGTGGCCCTCCCCGTCCGTCTTCCCCGTGGCGGGTGGGGGGTCGGGATGGACGCCGGGATCCGAGGCCCGACCGTCGCTGCCAGAACGACCGGCTTCGCTCGTCGGCTGCCACAAGGGCAGGGCATGGCCGGGCCTGGCCCCGCGCAGGGCCCGGGAAGCCCCTTTTCTGCGCTGGCACGGGGTTTGTTTGCTCCTGGCTCGCGCCGGCATCGGGCGGCGCCCCAAGGAGAACCATGAGCAGCAAAGAGAAGATCATCGGCATCGACCTCGGCACGACGAACTCCGTCGTCTCCGTCCTCGAGGGCGGCGAGCCGCAGGTCGTCCAGAACCTCGAAGGCGCGCGCACGACGCCCTCGGTGGTCGCATTCCAGAACGACGGCAGCCGCCTGGTGGGCGCGCCGGCGCGGCGCCAGGCCGTGACGAACCCCACGCGCACGATCTTCTCGATCAAGCGCTTCATGGGGCGGCGCCACTCCGAGGTCGCGGCCGAGGAGAAGTCGGTTCCCTACAGCCTGGTCGGCGGACCGGACGAGCTCGTCAAGGTCGAGATCGACGGCACCCAGTACACCCCGCCGGAGATCAGCGCAATGGTGCTCTCCAGCCTGAAGGAGGCGGCGGAGAACTACCTCGGCGAGACCGTCGAGAAGGCCGTCATCACCGTGCCCGCCTACTTCAACGACGCGCAGCGTCAGGCGACCAAGGACGCCGGCACGATCGCCGGCCTCGAGGTCGTGCGCATCATCAACGAGCCGACCGCGTCGGCCCTGGCCTACGGGCTCGACAAGAAGAAG